>CALJMD010000163.1 GCA_937981915.1 uncultured Acidimicrobiales bacterium | reverse complement strand
GTTTCTTCTTCGGAGACCTCAGGCAGTTGAACGGCAAGAATCGCTCGTTCGGTGTAGCCAATTCCGACTGTGCCGAGAACCGAATCGAAGAACGAGATGTTGACGGCGTCGGGGTGTCGCTCTCGTCGTCGTTGTCCCACGGTTCTATTGTGCCGCGGCCGTGGGACGGAATAGGCGGCCTGGGCGGTCGGTTTCGTTGTCATGGATGTACTCGACCGACCCGCCCTTCAGTCCCCGGTCGAGCAGTTCGTCCGGCCATCACCTCCCGCAATTGCTCCTCGTCGAGAAGTTCCGCAGCGATCGTCGGCACGCTTTGTCGTGCTGGGGTCGGTGTTGGGACTACTTGCAACCTTGCTCCTGATTGCGGCTGGGTGGTGGCTGGGCACAAGTTTCGGTTCTGCCCCTGACAGTTCGAGTGCCGGTCTGACTCCAGTGGTGGTGGCCGATGAGCAGAACACGATCAACGTGTTGGATCGGTTTGCTCCCAGTACCGCGTCGCTTCAAATTGTGGTTCGAGGCGATGCGATGGGTCCGGACGGTCAACCGTCCGGTGGCCAGGTTGGGGCTGGAAGCGGGTTTCTGATCGAGTCCAACGGCCAGCAGTATCTGGTGTCGAACTTTCATGTGGTCAGCGCAGCGCTTGAAGCGGGCACCGCAGATCTTCGGTCCGATGCCACGATTCGGGCCCGGTTTCCGAACGTGGATGGGCCGGTGACCGTGGACGTTGTCGGCGTGAACCCGTCGTTCGATTTGGCGCTACTTCAGCCGTTGGGAGCGGTGCCGTTCCCCGATGTGGAGCCCATTCCTTTCGCCGACTCGGACCAGGTGGTCACGGGTCAAAAGGCCATTGCTATTGGCAACCCGTTCGGGTTTGATTCGACAGCAACCACCGGGATCGTGTCGGCCACTGGCCGGTTCCTCGAGTCGGTGGGCATGGTGTCGGTGCCGATGATCCAGACTGACGCTGCCATCAACCCGGGCAACTCGGGCGGGGCGCTGTTGAACTCGTCCGGTGAGTTGATCGGGGTGAACACCGCCATCATCAATCCGGAGTCGGGGGCGTTCGCCGGTATCGGCCTGGCCGTGCCCTCCAACCTGTTGGGTGAGGCGTTGGCCAACTTGGAGTTGGGCGGAGTGAGCGACATTTCGGACTTCCGACCGTCGCCGTAGACCGGGCGACGACCTGGCGGCTCTTCGCTACAACAGGCCCAAAACCAGATGTGGACCGCAGCTGCGGTCCACATTTTTCGTTGCACGCCCGGAGGGACTTGAACCCCCAACCAACTGGTTCGAAGCCAGCTACTCTATCCAATTGAGCTACGGGCGCTCGGTAACCGAGACTAGTGTAGCCTGCCGCCTAGGCCACGGTGACCTGCGGGTAGAAGGCCACGTGGTCTTTGATTTCTTTGGCGGCGTCTTTGGGTTCCGGGTAGGCCCAGGCGACGTTGTCCATCTGGTTTCCGTTTACCGAGACCGAGTAGTAGCTGGCGGTCCCTTTCCAGGGGCACCCGGTGGTCAGTTCGGTGTTGGTGAAGTAGTCCCAGTTGATTGAGTCGGGCGGGAAGTAGTGGTTTCCTTCGACGACGACGGTGTTTTCGGATTCGGCGAGTACGACGCCGTCCACGGTTGCTGTAGTCATAGGTGCTGTAACCGGTGAGGTCGGCTAAACATTTCCCGGCGGGCTGGCCCGGCAGGGTTGTCTAGCTTGAGATAGACTCACATCGCAGGCATCACCCAAGCAGGGAGACGACACGACAGATGGCTCGACCAACCGGCCGACCGGTACGAGACGAGCTGGTGGACGCCGCCCGCGACGCTATTCAACGGGTCGGCGTGAGCAACGTCAGCTTCGGTCAGCTGGCCGATGAGTTGGGCATCAAAGCCCCGTCGGTGCATCATCACTTTCGCCGCAAGGAAGACCTGGTGGCGGCGGTGGTGGCCGACTACCGCGCCTCGTTCAACGCCTGGGCCGACTCCATCGACGATCCGTCACCGCTGGCCCGAATCCGCACCTACGCCGCCCGGTTCGCGGCGGTGGCCGAAGACGACCAAATGTGTCTGTGCGGGGCGGCAGCAGCCGAATGGGTGGCCGTAGGTGACGAGCCTCGGGTCGAGGTGGCGGCCTTCTTCGACGATCAGAGCCGGTGGCTGGCTCGACAGCTGGACTCAGCGGTTGCTGCAGGTGAGCTGGTGTTGACGGCCGATGCTGACGCCATCGCGGCCACTTTGCTGGCGGCGTTGGAGGGTGCGGTGCTGATGAGTCGGGCCGGTTCGCCGGCTACGTTGGCGTCCAGCGTGGTCAACGTGGTGTTGGCTGGCGCAGTTTCGGGTGGCGCCGTCAGCTGAGGGTGATCACCTGGTAGCCGTCCACCTCGGTCAGTAGGCCTGAACTCGGCACCGGGGGAAGGTCTTTGCCGTGGACGTCGTGGCGGACCTCGCCGATCCATTTCGAGTGCTGATACTCGTGGTTGATAACAGCGACCATGAGCGTGGCGGCGATGATCCTCAGCTGAGCCGGTGCGCCGACGTTACCTTCGTCGATAGCGGCGATGCGGAACTTCACCCGCTCGGCCACCGTGTCGCGGTAATCGTGCAGTCGGGCGAGGTCGGGCAGATCGCCGCGCTGGGATTCCTCGGTGGCTGAGTCCATCAGGTCGTCGAGCGGCGGGTCGATACGGGCTTCGGCCGCAGTCAGGTTGCGAACCATGAAGTGGGCGACGGCCGGTTGGTGGCCGAGGTGCCAGCCGATGGCGCTGGCGTTTTCGTTGGCTCGCCAGGTCACTTCGTCAGCGGTGAGATCTGATGTGAGCTCCGCGGTGTAAGCGAGCGCCCGGTCGTATTCGCCGAGGAGTTGTTTGAGGGTCGGCGTGGACGGTGATGCGGTCATCGGTTCGCTCCGGTGTAGGCAGTATCGATGGCGGCCACTGCTCGTTCGGCGGCGGCGATGGCACCTTCGATATGGCCGGGGTTGACGGTTGAGGTTTCGGT
>CALJMD010000162.1 GCA_937981915.1 uncultured Acidimicrobiales bacterium | reverse complement strand
GCCCCGGCGCTGGTCACCGCTTCACTTACCTGGCTTGGTTTCATCAACCTGGCGCTCGCCGTGTTCAACATGATTCCCGCCCTACCTCTTGACGGTGGCCGGGTGCTGCAGGCTGCCCTTTGGAAGCGGGGCGGCCAACGGTTACCGGCCACCGTCACTGCTGCTCGATGGGGCGGCCGAATCGGTTGGGTCATCGTGGCCCTCGGTCTGATCCAGTTCGCCACCACCGGTAGTGGTTTGTGGACGGCGTTCATTGGCTGGTTTGTGGCCTCCACCGCAAAGGCGGAAGGGACGCGAGCCCGGATCGAACTGTGGCAGGAGAAGATGCAGGCACAGCCCGGTGCAGCTGGCGTCAACCCACTGTCGATTTTGTTCGGCAACCGCGCCTCGCAATCACCGGCAGGCGAAGCCGCTCGCGCTGAGCCCTCAGGTATGTCGGTGCCAACGTCTGCACCACCGCCGACGGCCACGGTGATCGACGTTGAGGGCCGCCCGCTTAGCGACGACTGACAGCGACGACAGATCCTCGGGCAAAGCCTGGGTGGGCCGACGCGCCAACTTGGGCGTACACCGGGGGCGGCACCGAAATGTCGGCCATGAACAGCTGCCCGACGGCGGTGCTGGATCGAAGCCCGGCCTTTGGCGCGGCAAGCGTGACGGTTGCGTCGGCCAAGACGCAGGCACCCGGCGTTGACCCGTCAGTGACGTTCAAGCCAGACGGGGTATCCAAGGCCACGACTGGCAGGTCGGAAGCGTTCATGCGGGCGATCATCAACTCGGCTTTCCCGGTGGGTGCTCCTCGAAGGCTGTAGCCGATCACGGCGTCTATCCAGATGGAGTTATTCAAGGTTGCCGTGGGGTCGAGATTGCCTAAGTCTTCGGCTGTCCGGCATTCCACACCCATGCGGCGAATGATGTCGAGTTGTCGTCCGGGCACTGAGTCTTCGGCTGGTTCTTTGGTCAACTCCACTGATACTGCATCTGGGCCCAACCAGTTGGCCAGGTTGCGGGCGGCGACGAGGCCACCACCACCGTTTCCGCCGGTTCCTGCCATGACGATCACGCTGGAAGGTTGGTAGCCGTCCATGACCACGCGGGCCAGGTGGCGACCCGCGTTCTCCATCATTTGAAAGAGACCGATGTTGAGATCTTCGATCATGATCCGGTCGACTTCGATCATCTGCGTTTCGGACAACCAGGGCACCTGCGCAGCGTCGACAGTGGGAACGTTGGCGAGTACGCCGTCCTGAGCCACCGTCTCACTGTACCGATAGGGTTACCGGTCACATGAGCGACCAAGCCTGGTATCGGGACCTCGCCCGACCGATCAACCACGCGGCCCGCACCGCAGCCGAGGCCCGCAACCAACGGCTGACGAAACCCGCCGGCTCACTCGGGCGGCTGGAATCCATCGCCGTCGACTTTGCCGGCTGGCAGGGCGACGAACGCCCGGGCGTTCCTCGCCCCGTGATTCGGATTTTTGCCGGCGATCACGGGGTATGCAGCCGTAATGTGTCGGCCTACCCCCAAGAAGTGACGGCACAGATGATCGCCAACTTCTTGGCCGGGGGAGCCGCCATCTCGGTTTTAGCCACCCAGAATGACGCCGACCTCGGCATTGTCAACCTGGGAACGGTCGTGCCGGAGTCGGGAACCGCCATTTACGCCGAACTGGTGGCCGCCCTTAACGGCTCCGGTCCTCGATTCGCCGACCTGCAGTTGATGCCGGGAACAGACGACTTCGTTGACGGCCCGGCGATGCCCGCTGTGGTCTGTGAAGCGGCCATGGCCGCCGGACGGGATCAAGTCACCGCGGTTGCCGCCGACGGTCCGTCGATCTTCGTCGGTGGTGAAATGGGTATTGGTAATACCACTGCCGCCTCTGCGCTGTGTTCGCTGCTTTTGGATCTGCCGCCTTCGGACACGGTCGGACCTGGAACCGGCGTGACCGGCGATGCGCTGGCGGCCAAGCGTGACGTCGTGCAACAAGCTCTTGACCGTCACCGGGCCGACGTCTCTGACGCCGTGGACGGGTTGGCCCGCCTTGGTGGATTGGAGATAGCGGGCCTGGTCGGCGCCTATATCGCCTGCGCTCAGCAGGGCATCCCGGTGCTGGTCGACGGGTTCATCACGTCGGCCGCCGCTGTTACCGCGGTCAACATCAACCCTGGCGTCGCCCCGTGGTTGTGTTTCAGCCACCGGTCGGCCGAACCGGCCCACGTCACCGTGCTTCGCCACCTCAATGCTGAGCCGTTGGTTGACTTCGGTATGAGACTGGGTGAGGGTAGCGGCTCGGCGCTGGTGGTGCCGTTGCTGCAATCAGCGGTGGCGTTGCACTCACAAATGGCCACGTTCGACGAGGCCGGCGTCAGCGATCAGTGAGCAGCCCATCCAGGGATGAGTCGAGCGGTGGCGGTTCGACAGGTCGGCACTGGGACTTCTTCTGGTCGGCCATCATGTTTTACACCCGGCTTCCGGTTCCGGCCGGGGTCCGTCACTCCGATGAGATCCTCAATCGGTCGCGTCAGTACTTTCCCGCGGTTGGCGTGATCGTTGGCGGTATTGCCGCCACCGTACTGTTGGGCGCCCAATGGTTGTTCACCATTGGGATTGCCGTTGTGCCGTCAATGGCGGCCTCGGTGCTGGTGACCGGTGCGTTCCACGAGGATGGCCTGGCCGACTCGTTTGACGGGTTTGGGGCCAGCCGTGACCCGCAGCGAATCCTGCAGATCATGAAAGACTCCCGTGTCGGCAGCTTCGGCCTGGTCGGCATGGTCCTGGTGTTGTTGTTGAAGTATTCGTCGCTGGTGACGGTGACCGGCTTTTCGGTGTCGACCGCCGCAATTGTGATCGTCAACGCCCACACGCTTTCTCGTTTGGCGGCCTCGACGGTGGCCGACTTCTTGCCGTACGCCCGGGCCTTGGACGTCGAGACCTCGGCCGATGGGTCCAGCAAAATCAAGCCGATTGCCGATCACCCGCTGACCGGTGGCCAACGGCTCATGGGTGTTGCCTGGGCCGTCCCCGGTGTGGCGGTCTTGGCTGTTGTGGATCCCCTTGTTGCCGCGGTGATGGTCGGCGTGATGATTGCCGTGGTCTTGGCCGCTGTGCGCTATTTGCGGGCTCGCCTCGGCGGCTACACCGGCGATTGTTTGGGGGCTACGCAACAGCTGGCGGAGGTTGGTGGCTACCTGGCCGCTGCGGCGGTTCTGGTATAGGGAAGTGCCTGGTCGAGGTGGCCGGGAATG
>CALJMD010000161.1 GCA_937981915.1 uncultured Acidimicrobiales bacterium | reverse complement strand
TCCCGACGACCTCGACTGGCACGACGAGCTACGTCTCGCTCTTGAAGAGCGCAACAGCTTCTCCCCCGACGCCCTGACCGGCATGGAAGCCAGCTACCGCTTCCCCGGCCCCGAAACGATGGAAACCAAGATCTTCTCCCGCCTGACCGCCTGGCAGAACTGGATCTTCCAACGACCGAACGCCGTTGGGCCCGACGGCGCGCTGCGTCGCTTCGGCACCGGCTCACGGCCCGACTACGACCGCAACCGAGTATGAGGCAACGGCAACCGCAAGCGGTTGCTTCACGTTCGGCCCAAGGCCGAACTTAGCAAAGGAGACCGAACTAATGGCCATAGTTGACATCAACGCCAAGATTCCCAACAACGTCGATCTTGCCGGTGACCGCCGGTTGCAGCGGGCGCTTGAACAGTGGCAGCCCAAGTTCATCCGCTGGTGGGAGGACCTCGGACCATCTGCGTTCAAACGCAATCCGGTCTTCCTCCGCACCGCCGTCGACGTTGGCCGTGAAGGTTGGGCTAACTTCGATCACGTCGAGATGCCCGACTACCGCTGGGGTGTCTTCCTGGCCGACCCCGAACCCGACCGCAAGATAGCTTTTGGCGACCACAAAGGCGGCGACGCATGGCAGGAGGTTCCCGGTGAATACCGATCCGAGCTGCAGCGCCTGATCGTTGTACAGGGCGACACTGAACCTGCGTCAGTGGAGCAGCAGCGCCATCTCAGCCTGACCGCCCCGTCGCTGTACGACATGCGCAACCTGTTCCAGGTCAACGTCGAAGAAGGGCGGCACCTGTGGGCCATGGTCTACCTGCTCCATCGCTACTTCGGCCGCGACGGCCGAGACGAAGCCGACGAGATGTTGGAGCGTCACTCCGGCGACACCGACAATCCTCGCATTCTCGGTGCTTTCAACGAGGAGACCCCCGACTGGCTGTCGTTTTTCATGTTCACGTACTTCACCGACCGCGACGGCAAATATCAGTTGGCCTCGCTGCGAGAATCGGCCTTCGATCCGCTCAGCCGCACTTGCGACTTCATGTTGAAAGAGGAGGCGTATCACATGTTCGTCGGCACCTCCGGCGTCACCCGGGTGGTGCAGCGCACGGCCGAGCTGATGAACCAGCACGGAACCGATGACATCCATCCCCACGGCGGACTGAACCTGGATCTGCTGCAGAAGTACATCAACTTCCACTACTCGGTTTCGGTTGATCTATTCGGAGCTGAAACGTCAACCAATGCAGCCAACTACTTCGCCGCCGGGTTGAAGGGCCGCTTCCAAGAGGAACGACGAGACGACGATCACCTGCTGAAGACCAGCTACCGGAACGTCCCGGACCTCCAGGGCACCAACGGCGATCGACGTATCACCAGCCGCGAGGTCACTCAACTTGCGGCACTCAACGAAACGCTGCGAGATGACTACATCGAGGACTGCCAGAAGGGCCTCGACCGCTGGAATCGCACTCTGGCCGGAGCCGGTATCGACTTCACGTTCTCCCTCCCCCACTCAGCGTTCAACCGGGGAGTTGGCGTCTTCCGCGACACTCGAATCTCGCCTGACGGACAACTCCTGACCGAGGAGCAGTGGGCCGAGTCATCTGACAACTGGCTGCCCACCGCCGATGATCGGGCCCACGTCGGGTCGCTCATGGTCGGCGTGACCGAGCCCGGTGTGATGGCCGGCTGGGTCGCCCCGCCCGCCCAAGGCATTCATCAGAAACCGGTCGAGTACGAGTACGTCAAGCTGTAGACCACCGGTACCTCGAACCCACATCTCTTGGCCCATACTGGGTCGATGACTGCGGCACCGTGGACAGACCTCGACCGCTCACCTACCGCGTGGCGTGAGTCGGGATCAGGCGACGACGTTGTCGTCTTCCTTCACGGTCTCGGTGGCACACGTGAGTCCTGGAACCCCCAGCTAGCCGACCTATGCGACGTCCGGCGGTGCATAGCGTGGGACATGCCCGGCTACGGCGCTTCTGCACCAGCAGCCACGCTGACCTTCGAGGCCATCGCCAGCCGCTTGGTGGAGATGTTGGACGTCATTGGGGCCGCAACCGCTGACTTGGTCGGGCTTTCCTTCGGCGGCATGCATGCTCTCCACACCGCACTTCGCTACCCGGATCGCATCGGTCGACTGCTATTGGCCGACACCAGTCCAGCCTTCGGCCTCGACGGCACAACAGCCGAAAGCTGGAAACGAGACCGTCTAGGGCCGCTGGACGACGGATTGACTCCCGCCGACATCGCAGAGGATGTGCTCGACGCCATCAGCCACCGAGAGCTGGAACCAACGATTCGAGCCGATCTGATCTCCGGTTTTAGTCGCATCTCATCGGAGGGACTTCGAGCCGCCGTTCAGTGCCTGCCTGACCATGACGTGCGATCGCAACTGGCACAGATCACTCATCGGACGCTGGTGGTCGTGGGAGCGCAAGACCAAGAAACCCCGGTTGACTATGCCCGATCGCTGGCCGACGGTCTCCCAAACGCCAGCTTGTGCGTTCTTGACGATGTCGGCCACCTATCACCATCAGAAGCTCCCTTGGAGTTCAATGAACGTATGCGTTCGTTCTTGCTGGAGACGCCATGACCGATTCCTCTCTGCTGACCGCTGAGCGAGCCGCCATCGTCGACCGGGTGCGACAGGTCGGCCCGGCCATCGCCGCTCGAGCGACCGAGCATGACCTGGCGGCCGAGTTTCCCAAGGCCAACTGGGACGACTTCACCCAGGCCGGTCTACTCGGCATTTGCATCCCGACCGAAGACGGCGGTTTAGGAGGTGACTTTGTCGCCTACGCCCTGGCGTCCGAGGAGCTAGGACGCCACTGCGCGGCGACCGCGCTCACGTTCAACATGCACGTCGCCACCACCTTGTTGACCGGCCAAATCGCCGACGACTTGGATCTGACTGGCGACGAGCGCAACGTCTTGCACCATCGCCGATCGATTCTGCGGCGCAGTGTGATAGACGAAGGTGCGATTCACTCCCAACCATTCTCCGAAGGCGTGTCAGCCGGGGCCACATCGGGATTCTCCACCAGCGCCGTGCCGGTCGAAGGTGGCTTCCGGGTGACCGGCCGCAAGATTTTCGCCTCGCTAAGCGGTGGTGCCCATATCAACAACGTTGCCTGCATGGTCGACGGTGACGAGCGAGTTCGCCTCCTCGGGGTCCCGGCCCAGGCCGAAGGCGTCACCTTGGAGGGGACCTGGGATCCCCTCGGCATGCGTGCTACCGACTCCCGCACGCTTGTCATGGATAACGTTTTCGTCCCGGCGGACAACGAGTGGATTCCCCCCGGCGTGTTCGACCAGGCAGCTCAACGTTGGCCGTACTTCTACATGACGTTGTCGTTCAGCTATCTGGGGCTGATGCGCGCCATTATGGATGCGACATCTGAGTACCTGATCGGCGACGGCGGACACAGCGCCCGAAGAAGCCACCCCATCAAACAGCAGGGTTGGGCTCAGATGAACTTGGTCTACGAGCAGGCTCAGGCACTCAGCTACCGAGTCTTGGGCGAAGTAGGCGTTGACCCGTCAGCCGCCGCCATCCGGCGAGCATGGACGTCGATGGTGACTACGATGGAGGGCGCTCCGGAACTGGCGTCGCTGGCGCTGCGAGTGTGTGGCGGACGATCGCTCCTTCGCCCATCCCCCCTGGAGCGCTTCTACCGAGACGCCCGCTGTGGGGCCACCATGTTGCCGTGGAGTGTAGAGGTGTGCCTGGAACGGCTGGGTCGGGCCGATCTCTTCGGTGATGCCGCCGACCAACCAGCGTGAGTCGCACGCAAGCCATTGGACCGACAAATGACAGCGATCACCAAATGACAGAGTGGAACTGGATCAAACGGTACGCCACCCAATTCGACGCCTGCCACGTCGACTCCTCAACCTCCGCGATCGTGCTGTCGGAAACCCGCAGCCGACCGGAGATTGTCAACGCTGCCAGGTTGGCACTTTCCAGCCTGGGGGCATCAGTCATCGATGTGGTGCTCCCCACACCGGCCAATCCCGGACCGCTGCCCATTCGGTCAACCGGGGCGTCCCAGGCCATTGCCGGAAACGGCTCGGCCATCGCAGCGCTCAGCGCAGCGGACTTCGTGGCCGACTGCACGGTTGAAGGCCTCCTGCACGCACCGGAACTTGGGCAACTGTTGGACGCCGGCACTCGTATTCTGATGATCTCCAACGAGCACCCGGAGAACACCGAGCGTTGGGCTCACGATCCGACACTGGCCGATCGGGTCAACCTCGGAGTTGATTGGCTGACCGAAGCCACAACGATGACTGTTGCCTCACCGGCCGGAACCGATCTTCAGATCTCACTCGATGGCGCGTTTCGGGCCGGCTCGTATGGCTGGTGCACCGAACCCGGAAGTATCGCCCACTGGCCGGGTGGCCTGGTGCTGGCGTTTCCTGCCACCGGCTCGGTCAACGGAACACTGGTGCTGGCCCCCGGCGACGTCAACCTGACATTCAAACAGTACGTGTCCAGCCCTATTGTCTGCACCGTGATCGACGACCACATCACCGAGGTCGCCGGCGACGGCGTTGACGCCGAGTTGTTCGCCAGCTATCTGGCTGCCTTTGAGGAACCCGAAGCGTGGGCCGTAAGCCACGTCGGCTGGGGCATGAACACAGCGGCACGGTGGGAGACGCTGGCCATGTGGGACAAGGCCGACCACAACGGCACCGAACTGCGAGCCTTCGCCGGCAACTTCTTGTACTCGACCGGGGCCAACGAAGTAGCCGGTCGATTC
>CALJMD010000160.1 GCA_937981915.1 uncultured Acidimicrobiales bacterium | reverse complement strand
ACGTCTATGCCGTCGTCGAACACCAAATCCGTTGCGTTCTCGACGTCCCAACCGGCGTAGAGCCGCATGCCGTCGAGGTTGCCCACCGCGATCGTCGAGGGATCCGGGAATGCTGCTTCCAGACCAAGCACATCGAGCAGGGGCGGGGTAGCGAGCCATGCCACATGATTCAGGTAGATGATCTCTTCGCCGTCATCAGCAAATTCGCCGAAGCCAGTCGTGTCGCAAATGTCGCCGCAATCGGCTTCGGTTCCCCGCACCAGCCCTCGCACGGACTGATAGGCCTCCGCCGCCCCCAAACGCTCGAAGTTCGCTCGATTCCGCTTGGCCACCGGCGAGACGACGTAGTCGACCGGTGCCAGCTTGATGCCGGGAGCGGCGGCGGCCACCTCGGCCACAAGTTGTTCAACGTCAGGGTCAACAGGGTTGTCGACATAGACGGCAGGCAGCTCGATTCTTGAACCCTTAAGACCCGGAAGCCAGAGAACACCGACGTTGGGGTGTTGGTTTGGGGCCTTGGCCGCCTGATGGGCGTCAAGTGAAGCCAAGGTGGTTGACATGGCCGCCGGAATCCCGAGGGCCAGTCCCAATGCTGCGACCATGGCGCCCGAACGGCGGCTGTAGCGGGCAGCGGCCCGGCCACCCATGCGAGCCGGCAATGGCAACCTCCCCGCCAACCGACCGATCTGTTGAACCAGGAGCGGAGCCATCAACAACAAGCCGATCGGCCCGACGATCACCCCTACAAGCGTGAGCCAAATGTTGACACGAGGCACTCCGATCATCATGGCCACGGCTCCGATGGCGGTTAGCGCAATCCCGGCCACCACGGTCCGGCCCGGTGGTTCCGGTCGAACCCGCATTGAGGCCAGCATCGTGACAACCGGCTGTTTCGACATGGCCCGGGCAGGCCAACGGGCGGCCATCGTCGCCACCAGCACGGCGAACGCTAGCGTCGGCACAACGGCCCACCAGGGCACGGCAAAGTTGATCCGGTGGTTGACGTTGTCACGTACGGCACTGATCGCCAATGCTCCGAAACCGGTTCCCAGAGTGACTCCGACCATGCTGGCGGCGAGCCCCAGGATGGTGCCGATGATGCCGCCGGAGGCTCGGATCTGGCGAGGTGTGGCCCCCGCCGCCGCCAACAGTCCGTACTGTCGAGATCGGCGCCGGGCGATCACGGCAAACCCGGCCGAACTCACCAACGCCACTTCCAGCAGCGCAATGGCTGAGATCATTGAAACAACGAGTGTGATCGCCGTCCGTTCGGCCAGAAAGTTCTCTCTGCTGTTGCTGTTGATGTCGACTCCAGGGGGAAACGCCACGTCCATGGGTGACCCGGTGACCAGAAACTGGACGACCTGGTCGGACGACGGGAAGCCGAGCGCATCGAGGTCGGCGGCAAGGATGAACTCGTCGCTAAGGTCGGTGGGATTTTCGAACAGCCCGACGACCTCGACCGCCTGTCCGTTCACCTCAATCACTTCCCCCAGCACCTGGTCAGGTGCTTGATCAAGTCGTGCTAGACCGGCCAAAGCTCGATCAGTGACCGCAATTTCGTCGGCCGACACCGGCCAGCTGCCGTCCACCAACGAGAAGAGAGGTTCGATTACCTCGTTGTCAGTCTCGGCGGCTTTCATCGTCACCGGAGTGGTGACCTCTGGGACGATGACGCCGCCGAACACATATGAGATTGTCCCGTAGGTGTGCCCCTGGTCGATCATGGCTTGCTCAACCAGATCGGGAGTGGTCGATTCGGCGATGAGATTGCCCCGCCCGAAACCTTGACCCTCTGGTGGCTCGATGATGTTGTGCACGAACAGCATTGCCGTGGTGGAGAGGGTGGTGGCCACCGCAATCAGAGCGAAGATGAGAGCGTATTGGCGCCACTCGCTGCGGATGACGCGTCGATTCCAGCGCCACAGAAACCGTCGGGCGTTCATGACAGCTCCCTACGTGGGGACCCGGTTGCCGCCCGTTGGCGACCTTCAGGTCCTCCGTCGCTCTCAATGCGACCGTCTCTAATGTGCACGATGCGATCGGCCCATTCGGCCACGATCGGATCGTGGGTGACCACCACGACAGCGGTCGAGGCTGTGCATGCGGCTCGCAGGAGAACCATGACCTCCTCGCTGGTCTTGGAGTCAATGGCGCCCGTCGGTTCGTCGGCTAACAGCAACCGCCGGTCACCGATCAAGCCCCGGGCGATAGCCACTCGTTGCCGCTCCCCACCGGAGAGTTCATCGGGGAAAGCGCCTGCCCGATCAGCCAGACCCACGGACTGCAGCCGCTCAATGGCCTCGCGCTGAGCCTCGTTGGCCGACCGGCCGTCCAACTCCAATGGGGCGGCCACATTCTCAGCGGCCGTCAGTCCCGAGAGCAGGTTGTACTCCTGAAACACGAAGCCGATGTGGCTGCGGCGCATGGCTGCCAGCTCAGCGGCGCTCAGCTCCCAGAGGTTGGCGCCGTCCACCAGGACCTGACCCGATGTCGGCGATTCGAGGCCGCCGGCGATGGTTAACAGCGTCGACTTGCCGGAGCCAGACGGGCCCATGAGCACCACCAGCTCGCCCAACTCAACCCGGAAGTCGACGTTGTCCAATGCGACAACTTGATTGGGTGACTCTCCGTAGACACGGGACACCCCGACAAATTTCAGTTTCGAAGCCATGTGGCCAACACTTGTCGAAAGGTCTGAGAACGAACTGAGGGCTTCTGAGAAGCGTTCTCAGGACTTCTTAGGCTTTCCTCAGAACTCCGATCCATACTTGCTGGCGATGAAAGGAACCGCTCTGTGAGGATCCTCGTGGTCGAAGATGAACGCAATGTGGCCTCGGCTCTTGCCGCCGGCCTCACCGCCGAGGGCTACACCGTGGACGTCGCCGGTGACGGCGACACCGGCTACTGGATGGCCACCGAGCACGACTACGCCCTAATGATTCTTGACGTGATGCTCCCCGGCCGAAACGGCTACAAGGTTTGCCGCGATCTGCGAGCGGCCGGGAAAACAGTGCCGATACTGATGCTGACAGCCAAGGACGGCGACTACGACCACGCCGAGGGGCTCGACACCGGCGCGGATGATTACCTGACCAAACCGTTCTCGTTTGTTGTGCTGTTGGCCCACGTCCGAGCGCTGCTTCGTCGGTCCAGTGAAACCAA
>CALJMD010000159.1 GCA_937981915.1 uncultured Acidimicrobiales bacterium | reverse complement strand
TGAATCGACGAACGTTTTGGTGGTTTACGCTGCCCAGTGTTGTTGTGATGATGGCCTTGATGGTGTTCCCACTGTTGACCACCATCTGGCTGGGATTCCAACGGCTGCTGCTCCGAGACCTGCGAAACCCCGAGTGGGTCGGCTGGGGCAACTACTCCGAAGTTTTGGCCGACCCCGAGTTCTGGGCCGCCTTTCGCTTCACCATGCTTTTCATTGTCACCACCGTCCCCATCCAGATGATGCTGGGCTTGGCGGTGGCGCTACTGCTTGACAAGATCGGCAAGGGCCGATCGATCTACATGGCGGCGTTACTGTTGCCATTCATCGTTACCCCCGTCGTTGGCACCCTGGTAGTCGAAGACCTTTTCGAGCGGGGCGGGCTGCTGTCGTGGCTGGTCGAAGTGGTCACCGGCGACGCCTTTGCCGTCACGTCCGGCAACGTCAAGTGGCTCATCATCTTCCAGTCGATCTGGCATGTGATGCCGTTTGCCATGATCACGTTCTTCGCCGGAATGCAATCGCTGCCGGAGGAACGTCTTGAAGCCTCCGCCATAGACGGGGCCGGGTTTTGGCGAAACCTTTGGCACATCAAAATCCCGCATCTGCGAACCCTCATTGTGTTCGTCGGGTTGATCTCGGTAATGGACGCCTACCGGGTGTACGACAGCGTGTTCGTGTGGACCGGCAACCGCTTCACCGACGCTCACACTCTTCAGGTCTACAACGTGCGGGTCGCCACCGCCTTTGACATCGGCCGCTTAGGTAAAGGCAACGCCATCGCCGTGCTCAACGTGATCGGGATCTTCGTTGTGCTCATCCCGTTCCTGTGGCGCAGCTACAAAGATCAAGTAGCGGAAAGGCTGTAGGAGACCATCATGTTGAACCGAACCTCCCGCCCGGCCATGATCGCTGTACACCTCACCATGATCTTGTTGGTCGTGTGGAGTGTCCTGCCGTTCCTGTGGACGTTCCAAACGTCCATCAAGTTCACCAGAGACGTGGCAGCCAAGACCCCTGTGCTGTGGGGCTACGAAACAACATCCGGCGCCTACAACGCGTTCTGGTTGAAAGACGACGACATCAACATGTGGTCGGTCCTGTTCTACATTTTGGCCGCAGCCGCTATCGCCGGCTTGTTGGGTTACGCCGGAAGGTGGGTGTCTCGCCGTGGCGGCAAGGCATGGCCGTGGAACCTGGCGGTCATCGCCGTGCTGCTGGCCGCGGTGTGGCGATTCCCGGCTATCTGGGACACCGAACCGGAGTACGACTTCTTCATCAACTCGATTGTCGTCACCGTGCTGACCATGATCATTTCGCTGACCATCGGCATGTTGGCCGGCTACGGGTTGGCCCGCTACACCGGCATCTCCGGTGTGGTCATCTTGATTGTGGCGCTGGGGTTCCGCGCGCTGCCCCGAACCGCCTTTGTGTTGCCATACTTCTTTGGGGCTAACCGGGCCGATCAGTGGCTGTCGGAAACCGGGATCGCCACCTGGGACTTCCCGCTGCTCGACTTCCCGTTGATCGACGAGTTCCAACTGCTCGACACCCGACTGGTCGTGGTCATGGCCCTGGTTGCCGTCAACCAGCCGTTCACCATTTGGATGTTCCGCACCTTCTTTATGGAGGTGCCCCGCGAGTTGGAGGAAGCGGCCATGATCGACGGCGCCTCCCGGGTAGAAGCCTTCTTCCGGGTCATCGTTCCCATCATGTGGCCAGCCATTATCGCTACCGGATTGTTCACACTGTTGCTGGCGTACAACGAGTACCTGTTCGTGCGGGTGCTGGCGCCAACCGAGTGGACGCTACCGGTAGCCATCGTTTCGCTTACCGGCGGTGAAAGCTCCCGTACCATCACCGAGGCAGCAGCGGCTTCGGTGTCGATAACGTTGCCGATTGTGGTGGTCATCATCTTGTTCCAGAAGCATCTGGTTAAAGGGCTGGCGGCCGGAGCGGTCAAAGGATGACGGGGCAGCCCGTGGATTCGGTTGAGCCGCTTCAGCGAGCCAAACAGGTTGTGCTCGACTTCCACCGAGACGTCGACGCCGGCCTTGCCTCGATCGACCCCGAAGCGGTGGCGATGGCGTTCAAACGCCACACTGCCGGTCCGAACTACCGATGGCGTGGACTGCATCCGTTCGGTGAAGTCACCGGATCCGGTGCGGTGGTGGAGTCCTTCTATCGCCCATTGATGTCGGCGCTCGGTCGAATTCAGCGGCGCCCCGATGTGTTCCTGGCGGGAACCAACGACGCCAACCCCGACGACGACGGTGTGTGGGTATGTCAGATGGGTCACCTGGTTGGGTTGTTCGACCACCCCTGGCTCGACATTCCGCCGACCCGAAAAATGTGTTTCTTCCGCTACGCCGAGTTCAACCGGGTCGACGGTTCGTCAGCTGACGGCCGCATTACCGACTCCGCTCTGTTTTTCGATGTGATCAGCGTGATGCGTCAAGCCGGTGTCTACCCGCTACCGCCTCAAACCGGTTCGTCACACGTTTACCCGGGCCCGGCCACCCACGACGGGCTGTTGCTCGACGCTCAAGATCCGGTCGAGGGTGACGCCACCATGGCGTTGGTGAACCGAATGATCGAGGACCTGAGCGAAGCCAATCGAGTCGCCGCCGACACCGGAGACAACCGAGTCCCGGCCGATGTGCTGCGTCGCTCGTGGCACGAAGACATGATCTGGTCGGGACCGGAAGGAATCGGCGCCACGTACACCATCGAGCGCTACCAGGAACAGCATCAATATCCGTTCCGATTCGGGTTGGCAGCCAAGACGTTCAACGGTCACGTCGCCCGGTTCGCCGAAGGCGACTACGCCTGCTTCTTCGGTTGGCCCAACTTGACCAACCAGCCTTCAGGCGGGTTCCTCGGCCTGCCGTCGTCCGGCACCGCCGCTGATATGCGAGTGGTCGACGTCTACCGGCGCCACGGCGACAAGCTGGCCGAAAACTGGGTGTTCATCGACGTGGCCCACTGGCTCAACATGCAGGGCCTCGACGTTTTGCAACGGCTGCGGCAACAACAAGGTTTGGAGGGTTTCTCATGACGGGAGCGCGACCGGAGCAGGCGTATCTGAGCGCCGACACAGACCTGTCCAAGACGGCCGACACCAAAGCCGTCATCGAAGGCATGGTCGACGGCCTCAACGATCACCGCATCGGCGACATTGGCGAGTTCTTCGCCCAGAGCTTCCGGTGGATGGGCAACCAGGGCTGCGGCACGAAGACTGGCCTGCAAGAGTTCCAGGACAACTGGCAAAAGCCGTTCCAAGCGGCCTTTGGTGACAAAGTGTGCGTGGACGAAGCCCGGCTGTTCATGGGGGAGTGGGCCGCCGCCTTCGGCCGTCAAGAAGCGGTGCATCGTGGCGAGTTCATGGGCATCGCTCCCACCGGCAAGAGGGTTGAGATCCGCTACATGGACTTTTGGAAAGTGATCGACGGCAAGATCGTCGACAACTGGGTGATGGTCGACTTCCCTCACGTGATGGCCCAACTTGGTGTTGACGTGTTCGACGGCCAGGGCTGGGAACGCTACGACCGCGGTGACGACACTGCCCCCGCACCTCCGCCCGCACCCCAACCGGCTACCGACGCACAGGAGAACTAGCGAGACATGCGAACCAGTACCGACCGAATCCTCACCACCCACGTGGGGAGCCTGCCCCGCAACGAAGCGGTCACCAAAGGGATCTTCGCCATCGAAGCCGGTGACGACATCGACCTGGACGAACATCACGGTCACGTCGCCACCGCGGTCAATGATGTTGTAGCCCGCCAAGTTTCCGTTGGGATCGACGTGGTGAGCGACGGCGAGATGAGCAAGCTCAGCTACGCCACTTACATCAAAGACCGGATCAGCGGCTTCGACGGCGACAGCCCCCGTCGGGCACCTGCCGACCTGGAAGAGAACCCCGAATTCCTCAAACGCCAGGCTCGGCTGGGCGGCACTCCCACCTATAAGCGACCCCAGTGTGTCGGCCCGATCGAGGTGACCGACACCGAGCCGTGCGCCCGCGATCTCGCCAACCTCTCCGCCGCAGTGGAAGCCCACGGACCGACTGATGCGTTCATGAACGCCGCGTCGCCCGGTGTCATTGCGCTGTTCCAACCCAACAACCACTACCCGGACCACGAGACCTACCTGCACGCGTTGGCCGAAGCGATGCGACACGAGTACGAGGCCATCGTCGAAGCCGGGTTTGTCCTGCAGTTGGACTCTCCTGACCTGGGTCTGGGTCGCCACATGATGTTCAAGGGCCAGCCCGACGCCGAATACGAGCGTCTGGCCAGCCAACATGTTGAAGCGCTCAACGAGGCGGTGCGAAACATCCCGGCCGAGTCGATGCGGTTGCATATCTGCTGGGGCAACTACGAGGGCCCGCACACTCACGACGCCCCGATGTCGCAAGTGTTGCCCATAGCGTTGAAAGCCAAACCGCAGGCGCTGCTGTTCGAAGCAGCCAACCCTCGCCACGCTCACGAATGGACGGCGTTCGCCGAGGCCGACATCGGTGATGACAAGGTGCTCGTCCCCGGTGTGCTTGACACCACCACCCACTTCGTTGAGCACCCCGAGTTGGTGGCCCAACGGATCGAACGGTTCGCTTCCATCGTTGGCCGGGAACGAGTGATGGCCGGGACCGACTGCGGCTTCTCCACTTTCGCCGGATACGCCGGGCTCGACACCGACATCGCCTACGCCAAAATGGCGTCGATGGCGGAAGGCGCGAGGCTGGCATCGGAGCGTCTGTGGTAGCGACCCCCGAGGAGTTCGCGGCGGCACGATCTCTGATCGACCCCCTGCGGGCCGCCCTCTACGATTCCGGTGGCGGTACCGGGCCTTTCAATGCCGGGCCGGTGAAGCAAGCGCTGTCTGAAGTCTTCACGGCTGATGCCGAGGTGCATCTGTGCCACCCGTTCGAAGATCTGGACGGGGGCTCCGGCTGGTTCGAAGCGGCCCTTGGCCCGCTGGCCGCGGCTATGGCCGATTTGGAGCGGCGGGACTACATCGTCATGTGTGGCCCCGACTTGGAAGGCGAGATCTGGGTGGGCTGCGCCGGCGATTACATGGGCACCTTCACGCAGCCGTTCATGGGGATCCCTCCGACTGGGCGTCCGGTGTCGTTCCGGTTTCACGAGTTCTTCCGGATCGTTGACGGTCGTGCGGTGGAAATGCAGGCGCTGTGGGATCTCCCTGAGTTGATGATGCAGGCGCAGGTGTGGCCGATGGGGCCCGGGTTGGGCCGCCAGTGGCGGGCACCGTCACCGGCGTCTCAAGACGGTCTTATCACCGGACCCCGCGACGCCGAACAGTCGGACGTAAGCCGGGAGCATGTGGTGGAGATGTTGGTCGACATGGCCAAGCACCCGGCCGGTCCCATTGAAGACATGCGTCTCGACCATTGGTGGCACCCGACGTTCGGGTGGTACGGGCCGGCCGGCATCGGCACGTCTCGTGGTGTCGAAGGCTTTCGCCGCTTCCACCAGATTCCGTTCCTGGCCGCGCTGCCGGACCGTCGAGGCGGCTACGCCCGGGACTCGCACTTTTTCGGCGACGGACTCTATGTGGGCGAGACCGGCTGGCCGGCAATGGCTATGACGGTCACCGGCTCGGGCTTTCTGGGGATCGTGCCCACTGGAGCGGAGATCACTATGCGCAGCCTCGACTTCTGGCGCATGGAGGAAACTCCGGCCGGGTTGAAGATTCGTGAGAACTGGGTCCTCATCGATTTGCTCAACGTTTGGCATCAACTGGGCGTCGATGTGCTGGCCCGCATGAGCGAGCTGAGCTTCTAACAGCCACCACCCCTTGCCGCCGAAGTGCCGGTGGTGAGGACGGGGTGCTCTCGGAACAGGGCCATTTGGTAGCCGGGTCCCATGGCCTGTCGTAGCTGTTCAGCCGTCAAGCCGCTTGATGGTTCGCAGTGGGAACGGGGGTTTGGGTGAAGGGTCATGTTGTCATTGTCAACCCGACGCCGACCATTCTCAAGCGACATGTATGGCTGGATTTAATTCCAATACGTCATAGTGATTCGGTCTACTATTGGAGTCATGCAGCTTGATATTGAGTCGCTTCGAACCCTCCTGGCTGTATTGGATCACGGCGGAATGACTCGAGCCGCCGAGCAGCTTCACATGAGCCAATCGGCCGTGAGCCGCAAAGTGCAGCGGCTGGAGGATCGAGTTGGTCGACCGCTGCTGATACGTGACGGCCACGACCTGCGCCCAACCAGGGACGGTCGGGCCCTGCTGGCCGACGCTCGAACCATGATCGAACTGCACGATCGAACCGTTGCCCGGCTGGAAAGCTCGGACCTGACCGGCACTGTACGGCTGGCCAGTAACGGCGAAGTCAATGCGTGTCAGATCGCCTCACTGCTGGGGATGTTTAAGCTTCGACACCCGGGGGCGCGCGTCGAATTCACTCTGGATCACACCGGCTCGTTGGGAGGTCACGTCGACGATGGTTCCATCGACATCGCCATCGTTCAGGTCACCGAGGAGCGGATCAGGCCCACCGACCATGTGCTGTGGCCCGAAGATCTGGTGTGGACCACGTCGGCTGCTGAGACGTTCGACATGTCGCCAGTGCCGTTTATCGACTTTGGTCTCCACTGCTACTACAACAGCTTCACCCACACCATCCTGAACGATGCCGGGGTCGACTTCGCCACCGTCTTTTCCGCTGCCTCCTCTGTCGATGTCAGGGCAGCGGTCGAGGCCGGAATCGGAGTCGCCGTATTGGGTAGCCGGTATGTTGGCGGCGACGTCGTGGAGTGGACGCCGCCAGTCGAGCTGGCACCGCTGCCGAAGGTGTTCCAGATCTTACGGACCGTTCCCGGTGAACGACCGGAGGCGGTGGCTGCCCTGGTCGAAACCATCCAGACCGAGTTCACCCGAGGTCGCCTCCCCGCTTAACCGACCCTTCAGATGGTGGGCTGGCACCTTGGCTTACCAACGGGGCTTACCAATAGGGCTAACCGAGAGCAGGTGACAGCGGTCGTCGGCCCCGATGAGGTTAACTGGGTGGATGGTAAGCCGCAGGAGGTCGATCGGGTGGGTGCTGATCATCGGATTGCTTCTGAGTTTGGCCGCATGCAGCAGATTTGGCGGCGGCGAGGGCGTGAACCAGCCGATCGATGAGATTGGTGACCAAGTTCGGGTCGACCCCACGACGGGGCCCGCCGAGAGCGATGATCCGTCGGAGCCAACGGCGTCTTTGGGTGACTCGGCCGACACCACCGTGCCGCCGGTGGACGTTGAGCTGTCGGAAGCTGTCTGGGTGGTGAACGGTTATGACGGCTTGATCGACGACCGGGGACGGGCTCTGGCCACCCTCGACGGTTCGCCCGTTAGCGGTGGACGGTCCGTAGCCAGAGCGGTCGACGGCAGCCTGTACTTCGCCACCGAGAAGGGCCTCTGGGCTCTGCCCTCAGGCGAATCACAACTGGTCGAAGTCAACCCTGATCCGGTTGAGATTGAGGATTTAGGCTACGACGACGAAGGCCAGATCGTCACCTCCCCCTACTCCGATAGCCCGACGACTATCGACGATCAGGCCGGCCGGACCTTCCTGTTCGAACTCACCGATGATGGGGGGACACAGTCGATCACGGCCGCCAATGGTCTGACCGTTCGGGTGATCGAACCCACTGGGGAGTATGACCCCGAAGTTGAGTACCTAACCAACCCAGACATCCCGGCCAAACTGGAGGTTCTCGACACCAACGGCGAGGTGGCATGGACTACTGAGGCGGGCGGATCAGCTGCAGTGTGGCTCAGCTTGATTGACTTCAACGGGCGTCACGTCATGTTCGCCCGAGCCCCTACTGAGCCGGCCGACCCCGCACTGCAACATGTGGTCTATGATCTGAATTGTCCTTACGCGAATGAGGACCCGCCGCAAGGAGAGGCCTGCACCCGGACGTTCTGGACTCAGTTCGGCAAAGCAACCCTGGTAGGTCCCGACCTGCCGCCAGGTGAAGCCGACCTCAACCCACAGTTACTCGACATCTGTCCCACGTCACTCACCAACATCCAACCGCCGCTGGAAATGACCGAAGACTGGTTCGGTCCGCAGATCTTCTCTGAGGCCGGTGCTGAAGGGTTTGAAGCGGCCGCATCGGCGCTGAAAACCTGCGACCCGCTGGGCCTTTCGATGTTCGCCGATATTGACGGTCTCTCGTACGAGGCCGGCACCGAGCGTGACGGCTGGATGTGGACCGAGTTAGCTCGCGCCCTCGACGGGCCCTTCGACGTTCCATCTGATGCAAACACCAAGGCTGTTTGGCAGCGCTACGACGGGGGAGTGGCTATCCGGCTTGAGCAGCCCGACGGGTACATGATGATCGACCCACCCGCCGCCCGGCCGCCCGGCAATGTGGCGGTAGTGCGGACCGAAGACCATGTTGTGGTGTCCGGCGACATCGGACGGGGTTCGGTCCCGGTGATTCTTGCTGCCGTCAACGACCTGGCTGACGAGGCAGAGCTTGAAGTGGTCGACTATCTCGTCGGTACTTCGGCCGTCGATGCCGACGACCCGGTTTCGGACTTCACGGCTGCCATCGGCCGGGAGCTGAATGAAGCGGGTCGTGAAGTGCATCTGGCCTACGGCGAAGTTCTGGTCAGCCCGAGTGCCGAGGGATACAGCCCTGAACTGACCGAGATTGCCTTCGCTTTCTCGGACTTCGCCGACGGCGGTGACGGTACCTTCGACGAACTACCTCTGGCGGATGAGGTTGCGCTGGCATTGGGATCGGAGGTTGTCGCCCGTCGCGGTCGAGACGACCTGGTTGAACGCAACGCTTGGACGGTCAACGATTCCGAATTCAGGGCCTACTCCGGACCGTTCGATATCTTGTCCGAGGCCGGTGGCCCGGTGGTTGTTGGATCGGGTGTGCATCCTCACTGTGCGTCTCCGCTTCCAACTCCCGCGCCGCCGGAGCTGGCTCAGTTCCAGCGCGTCTGGCTGCAACCCCCGGAAGACAGCATTGACAGCTGCCTCAGCTGGTCATCGGTCGACCTGTTCGTCGACGACACCGGACGAATCCGCGGCGTCAGTCTGGACCTCTGGGAGCCCTAGGGCGCTGCGGGTCGAAGACAGCGGTCGCTAGCGTGCCTGGTATGCGTGTGTTTGTTACCCACAACCCGGAAGACCTTGAGGCCTATTACGGCCGGGCGTTAGATGACCTTCGCCAAGTGCCCGGCGTGGACATTGTCCTCAACCCCTACGGCCGGGAGATCGCTAACAGTGTCGAACTCATCGCCGCCGCCGCTGGATGCCAGATAATTGTGGCTCACCGCTCGACGGCCGCCGATGCCGAGGTGTTCGCCTCGCCCAAGACGTCTGAGCTGCTGGCCTTCCTTCGTTGCGCCGTGGACATCTCCACTGTCGACGTCGAGGCCGCGTCGGCCAACGGCGTGCTGGTGGCTCGGGCAGGCAAAGCGTTCGTGCCATCAACCGCTGAGTTGGCGCTCGGTCTGTTGATGTCGGTCGCTCGCAGCATCGGGGTGTCGACCGCCGACTACCACGCCGGCAACGAGCCCCCGCAACGTGCCGGCCGCCAGCTTCGAGGTCAAACCGCAGCCGTCCTCGGTTACGGCGCCATCGGTTCGTACCTGTGTGATCTCTTGACCGCCGTTGGTATGTCGGTGCTGGTGCACGACCCGAACCCTGACGTCGAGGTTCCCAGCCACTTCACCCGTTGCTCGTTCGATCAGGCGCTCTCGAACGCCGATGTCGTTTTTCCGTTGGCCCAAGCCTCCGCCACAACTGAGAACCTCATCAATGCCGAGGCGCTGAACACCATGAAGCGCGGGGCCGTGCTGGTCAACGTGTCCCGGGGTGAATTGCTGGACGAGGTGGCAGTGGCAGCCGCTCTCGACTCGGGGCAACTGGGTGGACTTGGCCTGGACGTTGGCCGTGCAGCCGACCAACGTCCGTCGATGGCTCTCGCCTCCCGCCCGGATGTAGTGGCCACGCCGCACTTGGGTGGGCTGACGCCGGAGAACGCCGACGCTCAGGCTCGCTCCAGTGTTGAACAGATTCAAGCCATGCTGGCCGGTGATCTGCCCCTACGGGCCGTCAACCCGGACAGCGCCGCCAGGCTCACCTCCTACTGGGAGGGTGGCTACCGGGAGCGTGGCTACCGGGAGAGTGGCTACGGGGAGGCTGGTTGATGGGAGCCGGCCCGTTGCCCGCTGAGGCTTGCGACAGTCACATGCACTTCTATCACGGTAACTATCCGGTGGCCGCCACGACTGTATTGCAACCACCGGACGCCACTGTCGAGCACTACCGCAGCCTGCAGGAGACGCTGGGGTGTCGGCGGGTAGTCGTGGTGCAGCCGACCACCTATGGGCTGGACAACTCGTGCCAGCTTGATGCTATGGCCCGTCTCCGTGACCTGGCCGGAGTTGAACCGCTCGCCCCCGGCGATCCGGTTCGAGCCGTTGCCGTGGTTAACGCCGATACGTCACTCGAGGAGTTGCAACGCCTCGCCGCTCTCGGCGTTCGAGGCGCCCGGTTCCACATGCTCCCTGGGGGAGCTGTCGACTGGGATCAGCTTGAACCGGTGGCCGCCGCTATCGCTCCGCTCGGCTGGCATATCCAACTGCAACTCAACGGTCGGGAGCTGGCCGAGCGCGAGGCGCAACTACGTGCACTGCCGACTCCGCTAGTGGTTGATCACGTCGGCCGGTTTATGCCGCCGGTCGATTTGGACGACGAGAATTTCGGGGCGCTGTGGCGTCTGCTGCAGGGCGGCCGAACCTGGGTGAAGATCTCGGCCCCCTACGAGTCTTCGGTTGCCGGGCCGCCCGATTACACCGACACCGCCAGG
>CALJMD010000158.1 GCA_937981915.1 uncultured Acidimicrobiales bacterium | reverse complement strand
TCCCGACGGCTGTCAGCTCGGCTGGTTGGGCGCAGACATCGAGGTCACAGCCAACTCAACCTGGCTTGGCGACAACCCTGCAGCCGAAGAGCTGTTCAACCAGTTGGACATTCCAATGAGCGACATCGCCAGAGCCACCGGTGAGTACCAACAGTCGGGCCGCAGCCAGGCCGACGTCGAAGCCATCGCTGCAGGATGGATCGCCAATAATCGAAACCTCGTTGATGGCTGGGTGGCAGCAGCCATCCGCGCCGGCTGACCGCAGCGCTAGTCGTCGGGTTTGCTCACGAGCGCCGCCAGCACATCAGCGGTGCCGTCGCCTCCGATGGCCACCAACGTCGACGACGTCACCTGGCCGGTTGAACGTGAAAGTGGTCGGAGGCTCCAGCGGGAACCAACTCGCTGGAGCACCCAGGCCTTTTGATCGTCGCCGTCCAAACGGACAACGCCTTTCATCCGGTGCACGTCCGAGGGAATCCGGTCCATCAGTTGTTCAAGCCAGGCCCGTTCAACCGGTTGATCGCTGCTCCAACCCCAGGACTCGAAACTTGTGGCAGCTACTGACGAATCGGGCGAACCGCTAGCGGCAACCCGAGACGGCTCGGTCGGCGCGACCCCGAACAGCAACTCGGCGGCTACCTGCGAGTGCTCGGTCCGGATAAGCAGACCGTCGGTGTTGTGACGGCGGACAGTGGACTCGACCGGTCCGGTGTCGTCGACAAGATCGATCTTGTTGAGTACGACAATGTCGGCCGCTCGCAGTTGACCGGCGATCAGACCGCCGACCCGTCTGTCGGTCAGGCGTTCGTCCAGGGTTTCGGCATCGACCACAACCACCACGGCGTCCAGCATGAACCCGGGCCGATGGCAGTACCCGGCGATAGTGGCCGGGTCGGCCACCCCGCTGGCTTCGATGATGAGCCGGGCCGGACGGGGGTCAAGTTCGGAGACGCTGATCAGGGCTTGAGCCAAACCGTCGGACATCGAACAGCAGATACACCCGTTGGTGAGAGTCATGGTCTCACCGTCGTGAGACTCGATCAGATCGGCATCGATGTTGATCTCGCCGAAGTCGTTGACCAACACCGCCAACGGCTCCGAGGTGGTCCGAAGCAGATGATTGAGCAGCGTGGTTTTTCCTGCCCCCAGGTAGCCGCCCAGCACGGTGACTGGGACGACGTCGATCCCACTTTCAGTCATTGACAGGTTGGGCGGCGGGCTGTTTCTCCCCGCCGAGCACGGTCCCCCACACGCCGATGTCTTTCAACAACATGGGGTTGACGTCGTAGGGGTCTTCGGTGAGAACGGCGAAGTCGGCGAACTTTCCGGTTTCGATGGAGCCGACCAGGTGGTCGACCTTCATCTGGTGGGCGGCCCCAATAGTGGCCGCTCGCATCGCTGAATCAACGGAGATCGCTTCTTCGGCCCCCAGCACCTGGCCGGTTGCCGTTCGACGATTCACCGCACACCAGCTGACGTGCAGATGGCCCATCGGCGTGACCGGCGTGTCGGAGTGGAACGAGAACGACACGCCTTCCCGTTCGGCGGTGGCGCAAGCGTCCATGCGGGCTGCCCGCTCCGGGCCGACGGTGATGTCACGGTGCTGATCGCCCCAATAGAAGATGTGATTGGAGAAGATGTTGGCGCACATGCCCATGGCCGCCATTCGCCGATACTGAGCCGGCGTGGTCAACTGACAGTGCTGAACGGTGTGGCGGTGATCCCACCGGGGGTGCTCCAGCAGCGACTTTTCCACCGCGTCGATGAACACCTCGGCTGCTTCGTCACCGTTGCAGTGACAGTGAACGGTCAACCCGGCCTGATGATAGGCGCCGACGATGTTGGCCATCTCGTTGGGATCCAACAGCCAGAGCCCGTGCCCGCCATCGAGATCGGGAGCCTCAGCCGCACCGTGACCGTCAGCGTCCCCACCGGCCGGCGGTTGGAAGTAGCCGGGCCAGGTAACCCGAGCGGTGAAGCCCTGAATCGATCCGTCGAGAATAAGTTTGACGATGCCGAAGTGCAATCGGTCGGTGCTTTCATCCCGTAGCTTCACCGTCATGGCCGCCAGCTCGGCAGGCTCTCCTCCCCCACCAAACCCGGGACCGGCCGCCACCATCACTCGGGCCGGGAAGCCGGGCTGATGCACCACCCGCTGCCAGCGTTCAAGTTGTTCGGCGTCACGAAGCTGGGTGGTTCCCAGGTCAGTAATAAAGGTGTGGCCGGCGTTACGACCCTCAAACGCGTAGTTCCAGATGACCTCGTCGCCGGCGAAAGCGTTCCGTAGCTTGGTGAAGGCTGTCGTGGCCAGACTCATGGCCGCCGGTTCCTGCAGTTCGCCGTCGGGTTCGCCGTCGGCCTTGCGGGACACGCCGGGGGTGGGGCAGTCCCGGTCAATTCCTTCGGCTCGAAGCAGCGCGTTGTTGGCCGTGGCCAGGTGGCCGGACACGTGGTAGACGAAAACCGAACGTTCTTCGGAGACGCCGTCGAGGTGGTCTGCGATGAGTCGCTCACCCTCGAAGTAGATGGGATCGAGACCCCATGCCACCAGTGGCTCCGAACCAGGGTTTTCGGAGTCGGCCGCCCGGAGCCGCTCGATGACCTCGTCGATGGTTTTGCACCCGGGCCAGTGACGTCCGTCGGGGCCGGTCCGGTCGAAAAATCCCACGTAGGGAAGGGTCCACATACCGCCAACCATGGCGTGCGAGTGGGCTTCGACAAAGCCCGGAAGCAGTACATGGTCGACGAACGTCTCATCAACGGTGACCTCGCCGTGGCCTCCGCCATCGGCGCCCCAGGCCATCATCTCGTCTCGTGACCCGACGGCCAGAACTTTGCCGTCTTGCACCGCTACTGCTTCCGCCTGTGGGTAGGCGGGGTTCATGGTGTGGATCCGTCTGGCGACAAACACAGTGATGCTCATGGACCGCAAGCATTGCAGGCCGCCGCCGTCACTTCAAAGCGCGGCGGTCGGTACGGCAACACTTTTTTGGATCGCCGGGAACATTTTGGGGTCGTCGCCGCGACGGATTCACATCTGAGATCTGATTCACAGCTGCGATCTACTTCACCTTGACTTGCGCCTGCTACGGCCAGTCCACGATCGGCTACCTGGAGGTACCGATGCGCGACCATGTTCAACCCTTCCGACCTCTTGAACGTTTGAAACCTCAACGGCTATCCGGCGTCGGCAGGTCGCTAGTCGCCCTGCTCACCGTGTTCTTGATTGGGGCGCTCCTCGTCGGCCCGGTCGACGCCAAATGGGGTCGGGGACGCACGTCACCTCGAACAACGGTGCTGTCGCCGAAGCAGGATTCAGTCGTCGAAGGTGGTGACATTCTCAGTGTCGGTCGCGCCGATCACCGGGTCGGTGTTGGTGGCGTTCTCGTGGTGGTGAAAAACCTGGATGACGACACCTATTGGAACGGGTCCGGTTGGCAAACCGAGTTCGTCAGGACCGAGGCCGCCGTCGACGGGGTCGGGGAACGCAAAGCATCCTGGTCATTGCGGGTCCCCGAAGAGGCTCTCGTCGACGCCCGCTATCGGGTTCGTGGCTTCGCCTACACCGTAGAAGGCAACGGCGACGCCTACGGCGGTCATCTGACGGAGTTCGACTATCGCTCGGAGCCGAGCGGCCCGGGGTCGACCACCACTACGACTCCGCCGTTGACGGTGACGACATCCACCGTGGCCCCGACGTCGAGCAAGCCGCCAACCACTACACAGTCGTCTACGACACAGCCGACTGTGACATCAACGACCCTGACATCAACGACCGTCACGCCAACAACGGCCACACCGACGACGAGCACATCAACCACCATCTCCGCCCCATCGAGCACCACGTCAACGACACAACCCTCCGGCGACTGTGGCGACCCGTCGATCCTCGTCCCGTGCACCGGGCTGCTACTCGGCTCAACCGGTGATTTCGCCGACTCCGACGGCAACTGGCAATCGCCCCGGGAGGACTTCCGACGTCAAGAGGAACGACTGGGACACGACTTCGACGTGTTCCACGACTACAACCAGTGGAATCACCTGATCAACGGATCGTGGCCCCACCGCGAAACTCAGGCCTTGGCCGACGAGGGTCGCATTATCTTCATCAACTGGAAGTCTCCGACGAGCAGCCCCGCCGATTGGGCCAGAATCGCCAACGGCCAATTCGACGACGACATCCGGACTGCGGCTCGAAACATCATCGCCTACGACAAGCCGTTGTTCATCACGTTCTTCCATGAGCCGGAGGACAACATCATGAGCGTGGCCGGTGACAACATCGCCAAACAGGACGAGTTGGTTAACGACTACGCCGAGGCGTTCGCTCACATCGTGAACGTGTTCGACGACGTGGGAGCCGATAACGCCATCTGGGTCTGGAACGTCCAAGGCTGGCTCGGACACCAACGGCTGTACGACGCAGGCCTGTATCCCGGCGACGACGTGGTCGACTGGGTGGCCTACAACAGCTACAACTGGCACGGGTGCGACAACCACGGCAACTCCCCCAGGTGGAAAGAGTTCGAGGACGTCTACCAGACGTTCTACGACTGGCTTGAAAGCGACGGACCCGGCCGACCTGGTCCAGACAAACCGGTGATGCTGGGCGAATGGGGAACAGAAGAAAACGTTGGCGCCACCAACTCCGATCAGACAAAAGCTGAATGGTTCGACGACGCTCGGCGACACTTCGTCGACGGCACCTTCCCACGGATCAAGGCCGCCATCTACTTCGACACCGAAGGAGTCCGGGCCGACGGATCAGTCCAGTTCTGTGAGTGGGGGCTCGACAGCTCGGCCGAGTCGTTGGCGTCATTCCGCACCTTGATGGCCGAACCGGCCCTTGTCCCGACCTGGAAGTAAGCCCTGGCCGGTCGACCAGGACACACGCCTGTGATCCGGTTGGGCCCGTTCGCCAAACAGCGGCGATACGGGCCCAACCGGCGGTAGGCCTCGCAATCGGCCCAGCCGGGCAATACTGTTGAAGGCGTGTTCGACAAGGGACACGATTCGGCGGAATCGTCCAAGCGGGTAGGTCCCGAGCCTCGAGCCGACAACGATCAAGCGGTAGTCACCGAACTGATCGACTGGATCGGCTCTGGAACCGGCGCGGCCGAAGCGCGAGTATTTCGACTGTTCGGCCAATCAACGTCGGCGTTCCGCACCACGTTGTTGAACGGGCTGGCCGAAGCATCCGCCGCAGGCTGCCCCTACGCCCTGGCCGTGCTGCTGGCCATTATCGACGAATACCACTTGGCCCGCCCGGCCATCGTCCCGACCGGGCTCACCGGTGCCGACCTAGCCGACGCCGAACAGGCGACCCTTATCGCAGTGACCCGATCGATCCACGGGTTTCAGGGCGACGCCCGGTTCTCCACCTGGCTTCATCGGGTGGCCCGCAACACCGCCATCGGTGAGATCAGGCGACAGAAACCTACCGTCGAACTCGACCGGCCGGGTCTTCGACCCGCTCCCGGTATGTCGCAACGTCGGATGAGTTCAGTGGTTGCCGAAGCCCAATTGGTGGAGGACCTCATCGACAGTCTCCCCGACGTGTACCGCACCACCGTGCACCTACGAGACGTTGAGCGGTTGTCCTACGGTGACATCGCCGAACGGCAAAGCATCTCGATCAACACCGTGAAGTCGCGTCTGAACCGAGGACGGCAACTGCTGGCATCGCAGTGGACAGAACAGGCTCGGGCCCTAGGGGACAGCCAGCAGTGACCGCCCCGGAGTGGACTGGGCCGAAGACCATCGGAACCTACCGTGTGGTGGGCCTCATCGGCGTTGGCGCCTCGGCTAGCGTGTTCCGGGCGGTTCGACCGGACGACGATTTTCAAGTCGCCATCAAGGTGCTGGCCGACAATCACAGTGCGGTTGCCGATACCCGGCAGCGGTTCGCCGAAGAACAGAAGCTGATGGCGTCAGTGGATCACCCGGCGATCGCCACCGTCTATGAGACCGGCAAGACCGACGATGGGCGGCCGTTCACCGTGATGGAGTTGGCCGACCGAGGCGACCTCCGAAACCGTGCGAGTCGAGGAGTGTTGAGCGGCCGTACTGCGACCACCGGCGACATCCGCACCCTGGCCAATCACCTCCGTGATGCGCTCACCGTGCTGCACGCCAACAACGTTGTGCACCGCGACATTTCACCGGCCAACATTCTCATCCGAGCCGACCAGGCTGCTGATCGACCGCCGATGACGGTTCGTCACTCACTGCTCGAACCGGGCGAACGGCTACTGCTTGCCGATCTCGGTTTCGCCAAACAGTTGGCCGACGCGTCAGGCCTAACTCGAGGAGGCGGAACGAAAGGGTTTGCCGCGCCGGAACAACGGGCGGCCGTGTCAATCGTCGATCACCGGTCCGACTTGTACAGCGCAACGGCCCTCGTTCAATGGCTTGCCGCGGAGTCGGCGGCAGCCGATCGTCTCACCGACTTCGTGGCCAAGGGAACCGCCGAGTCACCGGAGGAACGCCACGACAACATCGAACAGTGGCACAGGGAGTTGGAGGCGGCCCTCGACGCCGAGCTTGACCCGACCGTGGTCCAGGCACCGTCGGCGCAAAGGTGGCTGAACGACGACACCGGCGGCAAAGGCCCCCGGACGACCATGACCCGGATGCTCGCCCCTGTACCCGTGCTGGCAGTGGCAGGTGTGCTGGCGGTTCTGGCGATCGGGTTTCTGTTGCTACAAGATGCCGACACCGAAACTGGTGGAGCAAATCCGATTGCCCTGGTCATCGGTCGGCTGCAATCTGAAACGGTGGACCAGGTGACGACCACGGCGACAACACC
>CALJMD010000157.1 GCA_937981915.1 uncultured Acidimicrobiales bacterium | reverse complement strand
TCGGCAGCAAGGGCGTTAAGAGTCTTCTCTGTGGCTTTCGCCGTTCCGCCGGGAACTCTGTGCCAAAACTGCTCGACCAGGGTCAAGACATGCGGCATGTACCACTGAATCTATCGCCGCCGATGCAGCACAGACTCGCGTGGCGGGTCCAACTCTGACATGTACCCAGCGTCAGCCAGGTCAAACGATGAGCTAGATTCCCAATACCGAAGCGAAGTAGGCCGCTGTCTTGGTTACGCCTTCGTTCAACGTGATCGTCGGCTTCCAAGAGAGCTTGGACTGTGCTTCTGTCAGATCGGGGCGCCGGCGGGCCGGGTCGTCCTCGGGAAGCGGCATGAACGACACTTCGCTGCTGCTGTTAGTGGCTTTGATGACCACTTCAGCCAGTTCCAGCATGGAGAATTCGCCGTCGTTGCCGATGTTGATCGGGCCGCGATGGTCGCCGTCAAGTAGGGCTAGATGACCGGCCACTTGATCGTCGACGTAGCAGAAACTTCTCGTTTGGGAACCGTCACCGTAGATAGTCAACGGCTCTCCCTTGAGGGCCTGGGTGATGAAGTTCGACACCACTCGACCGTCTTCGGGTCGCATTCGAGGGCCGTAGGTGTTGAAGATCCGCACAATCCGTACGTCAACACCGTGGTTGCGGTGATAGGCCATCGTCATCGCTTCAGCGAAACGCTTGGCTTCGTCGTACACGCCCCGAGGGCCGATCGAGTTGACGTTGCCCCAGTACGTCTCCGGCTGGGGATGCACCAACGGATCGCCGTACACCTCGCTGGTCGACGCCAGGAAGAACCTTGCGTCGTTGGCCAATGCCAAGCTCAGCATGTTCTCGGTTCCCATTGAACCAACCCGAAGTATCTCCACCGGGATGCGACCAAAGTCGCTCGGCGAAGCCGGCGAGGCCAGATGCATTACTGCATCGACATCGTCTTCGATCGGCACCGGTTCGCAAACATCATGTTCCAGGAACCTGAAAGCAGAGTTGCCATCAAGATGGGAGATGTTCTCGACCCGCCCGGTGACGAGATTGTCAACACAGACAACCTCATCGCCTCGAGCGAGAAGTTCATCGACTACATGTGAGCCGAGAAACCCCGCTCCACCACTGACAACAACTTTGGCCATTTACCTGCCGACACCTCGATAAGTGAAACCACGTCGACCAGGAATAGTCGGATCGAGCAAATTCCGAGCATCGACGATGTTTCTGCCTCTCATAACCTCGGCAAGCTTATCGAAGTCCAACCAGGCAAACTCGTCCCACTCGGTCAAGATGGCCAGTGAGGCGGCGCCGTCGGCTGCTGCATAAGGGTCAGAAGCCAACTCGATAGAGAGTTCCGGATACATCTGGGCAAGACGATTCTCTCGAGGAAGAACAGCCGGATCGTAGGCCGTGACCGGCACACCGGCGGCGGTTACCCGCTTCAACACCTCGATCGACGGTGAGTCGCGCAGATCGTCCGTGCCCGCTTTAAAGGTGAGACCAAGAACGGCCACGTGACTTCCGGACAGCGCGGGATCGACCGAATCGATCAACTTCTGGGCTGTTCGGTCAAACTGATCTTCGTTGACCCGGACTACCTCGTCCAAGAAGCGGAAGTCGTAGCCGGCGTCTTCAGCTATCCGAGCGAGAGCCTTTGTGTCTTTCGGGAAGCAGCTGCCACCCCAGCCCGGACCGGGCCGCAGGAACTCCCGACCAATGCGGGTGTCGTACCCCATTCCCAAGACGACGTCATTGACGTCGGCGCCGACCTTCTCGCACAGCGTGGCGATGGCGTTGACGAACGAGAGTTTGGAGGCCAAGAAGGCGTTCGAAGCGTACTTGATGGTCTCGGCCGAAACGGGGTCAGTAACCATGATTGGAGCAGCGATTCGCGAGTACAGGGCGGCGACTCGGATGGCGGCCTCCTGATCACGTGATCCGATGACAACCCGGTCAGGCTGCAAGAAGTCGGACACCGCTGTGCCTTCGCGCAAGAACTCTGGGTTGGAAACGACGGCCACGTCGGACCGTCCAAGAACTCGGGCCACGACCCGGGTTGAACCCACCGGCACAGTTGACTTGTTGACGACGACGCTGTTGTTGGGTAGTACCGATGCAATCTCGGCGGCCGCGGCCTCGAGATAGCTCAGATCGGCGGCACCGTCGGGCCCTTGTGGGGTTGGGACGCAGAGGTAGTGGAACTCACACTCCTTCGACGCGTTGGCAGCGCCAACGACGAAGCGAAGTTTGCCGGAGCGTATGCCTTCGTCGACCAGACGGTCGAGACCCTTTTCCACGATGGGAACTTCGCCGGCTTGGAGCCGTGCGATTTTGTCGGCATCGACGTCAGCACAGATGACATCGTGACCCAGGTGGGAGAAGCAAGCTCCGGTTGTGAGACCTACATATCCGGTTCCAATTATTGCTATCGACGCCATTTCTCCTCCTCGGCTATGGCTGCAACCTTTAGGCTCGTCTCGCCCGTTCCTGCTTGTTAAGGCTGCTGAACCTTCGAGCTTCCGCGGCCTGCTGCTAGGAGCAACTCAGGACCTGCCCGTCGGACTCTTTAGATTCTACAGCGGCGCCGCTTTGTACCGGCTCTTTGTCCCGATTAGGACTTGCTATAGCGGACCCGGGTTCGGAAGGGTCGGGTTGAGGCACTTCACCCACCGTTGACCCCGCAGTTTGGCGGTTTGTCTGATCGTTGGCCGATGCAGCATCTGCGGCGGCACTAGTGGATGGGCTAGTTTGCTCGCCTGTCGAAGCGTCGACATTGAGGTTGACAACCACTTCGATTGAACGAGGATGCAGTCGTTCCGCACCTCCGTTCACGGTGAAGGAAGGACCCGTAGCCACCGCGCCAGCGCCATCACCGAGGACGGCCATCACCAACTCCGATGAAGGCGCCCCGTTCGGCCCGTGGACAATCCGCATGCCTTCAGCCACTGTCTTTCGCTGATCCCGTCTCACGTTGAAGCCTGCATCCTCCAACGAAGCAACGATGACCTCGACTGCCTGGTCGGTTCGTTCATCGGGGCGTTCAGGGGTAACCACCGCCACCAAAATCGTGGACGGGTCGTCGAATTCAGCACCCTGGAAAAGCGAGAGGATCGGATCTGACTGCGCCTGCACTTCCTGCAGCACCTGGTTTCCATCGATCTCTGCGTCAACCACGGGAATGGAATACGTCTCTAGATCTTGAGGGTCGAATGAGCGGAACGCCAGTCCAAGATCCAGAATCAGTTGAGGTGTGAGTTCGTGATCGATAGCAACGTTGGACAATGTGGCATCGAGCAAGTTGTTAAGCACAAACGGGTTTCGGGCACCTCGGTCAATTGCCGCTTGCGCCAGGCGACGCAGAAAATCTTGTTGGCGCCCGATCCGACCAAAGTCAGATGTCGGATCGGTGATCCACTCCCCATTCTCATCTTGGGTCTGGTAGTAGCGTGATCGAACGTAGGCAAGAGCCGTCTGGCCATCGAGAGAGTGACAGCCCGCTTCGCCCACGTAGAAGCCGGTTTGGCTTCTGGGCACTGGCTTCGCGGCCACGTTCCAGTCCCTGGCTGCCGACTCGAACGGAACGGTCACGGCTCCAACCGCATCGACCAAGCCTTGGAAGCCGGCAAAGTCGACGTTCACGTAGTGATGGATCGGCAGTCCGAACTCGTTCTCCAAGGTGTCGATAAGGGCGCCCGGGCCACCTACAACAAACGCCCGATTGATTCGATCACTGGTGTTCGCGCCGGCGATCGGGACCCACAGGTCACGTGGGAACGACAGCAAGGCGATGTCACCGGAACGTTCATCCACATGGGCGACGATGATGACGTCTCCAAATCGTTCACCCTCTCTACCCGTCTGGACCGGGTCATCGGCGTCAAGTCCGGCTGAAGAGTCGGACCCTACGAGCAGAACGTTGAGCACCCGCTCCCCCGGTTCGACGCCCTCGGGCACCGCGGTCAGGTTCCGGTCCAGGGCAACCCGATTGATCGACGCGGTGCGCTGATATCCGTAGTTGAGCAGAAACGCCAGCAGAAGACTAACCCCGATCAACGCCAGGTTGATGGCAAGAATTCCTCGCTGACCCCAGCTCCGTCGAACATTTCCAGTCGATGTGTCACGGCGCGACGACTGGTCATGGTTTGTCTCTGCGTCGGAGCGTCGCGTCCACTTGGTAGCCGGGACGTCAGGAAAGCTCGGGCTCGACGATCGATGTGAAACAGACGCGCTCAACCGATGGCATCCAACTCTCCGCCGCTCAAGGTTCCTACGTCGTCGTCACGTCGATCGTGAACCAGTTCCTGCAAGATGACCGCTGTTCCTGCCGTAACGGTGATGGTCGCCCGGGGACCTTCGAGCGCGTTGCTCACGCCGCGGGCTGCTCCCGTTTCCAGCCGCTCGCCGTCGAGCGGATATCGCAGGCCCGACGTCGAGATGTGGTCGACCGATCCCCCCATCGGGTGAATCGACACCCGGGAGTCGGGGCGGCCTTTGATCTCAACAGACGATTCGGCCCGATCGCCTCCGGCGACGCTTAACACCGAATCAGCTAGCAGGGCACGAACACAGAAGTCTTTGGTTCGAGGGCCGGAGACGACCTGCAAGTTGGCTAAGACATGATCGGAGCGATCACCGGACAACGCCAGGAAGCCAAGTGTCAGTCGCTGCCCGTCGGACCCTGACCGGGCGACTGTTATTGCCCGGTCAATTCCAATCTCCAGGTCAGTCTCGTCTTTTTCGGCCGGGTACTCCTCAACCGTTGCCTGGCACCGTTCGGCCCACGCTCGCCCAGCAGCGGTAACGGAATCCATATCGCCGACCGCGGAGTCAACCTTCATGCCCAATGACAGTGCATGGTCGATGCCTAAGTCAACGCCCACGACGTGGCGGACAGGAGGGAGAGAGTTAAGAAAGGAATGCACGGCGGTGGTTTCGGGCCGGGCACCCCCGGCGACCACAAGAATGGTACCAACCAGCGAGCTCACCGACGTGGAGTCGTTAACGAGCCGCGCCGCGCATCGTCCCGGCGAGCGGCTCCATGTTCACGTCGAACAACGAGCACACGTAGCCACGATCCCCATCGTTCCAGCTGTCCTCGGAGGGATAGATGTAGGCAACGTCCAGAGAAGAGTCGGCGTAGCTGATGCCAACATAGGTTTCGAAAACGGCGATGCACTGTTCAGCCACGAGGTCGGCGGTTACTTGATCACCGGAATAGTCATTTTCAGGGAGTGCACCAAGATAGAAGACTTCCTGGTCATGGTCGTCTTCGCAGGGCACAGCTTGCACCGCTTGAACCGACGTCGACGAAACGACATCTGACTCTTGATCGAAACAGTCTCCAAGACGGAGTCGGTTCACCCCCACTTCGCCCACACCGGTCAGCGAGCCCTCCTCATCGCGAGGGGCCTCGTCGGCGTTGGTGGACGAGCAACCGCTGAGAACTACTGCGGCAACAAGGGCGAGGGCTAACAGAAGCTGATTCATCAAAATCGACAGCGCCGGGCGACGCTCAGCGACCGATAGGCATCGTTACCTATCTGCATTCCCGTACGCCCGTGCGGTGCCTAGAAGCATAGATTGCCGTGACCAAAGACGATGCTCGCAAGTGGAAAACTTTCGGCAAAGAGGAAAGTTCGTCCACAACCTAGAGGCGGCTGGACAACGTGCGCACCAACTCTTCGAGTTCGCTGACTCGTCGCTCCAGGCGGTCAACCGATTTGGATAGTAATTCGACCGTCGATTGCACCGGCTGGTCGGTTCTCGCTGGTGAAGCCGGCTCAGACTGTTCGACCGTTCCGCCCGCTTCGCCGTGCCGTATAGGTCGGACCGGGTCGGCGCCACCATCGACGGTGCTGGCCGAAGTGGACGACGCCCGGTCGACTGTTGATGCCTGCTCGGGCAGGTCTTGGTGACCCCCGACAAGTTGCAGCCAGCGATCTTGACTTTGACCAGGGCTCGTTCCGACATTTCGAACCAGCGGGGAGTCCATCGCCGCCATCACTTCGAGCTCCTCGACGACCTCGTCGAACGAGTCGAAGACGACATAGCGTTCCGTGCGAGTCTTAAGCTCGCCCGGTGATTGTGGGCCCCGCAAACCGAGCACGCCTAGAAGCGCCAATTGCTTGTCGTTAATAGGTAAGCATTCAACAACGACGTGTTTGTGTTTGTTGGTGCGACTTCCGGTCATTCGAACCGTTCGAGCCCAACCCGACGACCGCAGGCTCTGCATCGCGTTGTCGACGTCTCCTGTCGAATAGGCCACAACGGGGTCACGACTTGTTCGCTGATTACATCCGTTCATCAACGCGTTGGTGGTCAGCGGATACTGTTCCGGGGTCGTGAATGACTTCTCGACTAGTACGCAAAGTACTCGAAGCTCCTCGGCACTGAGATCCATAGACGTATGCTATCTCGCCGCTCACCTGCACTCGGACCGACTTGCCCTGGGCTCGGTGACTTGAGTTTGCCCGGCAGTCGGGCGACACTTGGCGACTCGACCACGCTTGTGGGGATCACATGACCGAAAGTAACAAGGCGAAACAACAACCCGACGTTCAACACAACAGTGACCAAGGGTCAGCTGTCCTGGTTTCGACCTCTGGCGGTCGAATGACATTGACCATGAACCGGGCTGACGAGCGCAACGTCTTGTCGGCCGACATCATCAACGGACTGCAGGACGGACTGACCGCAGCAGGAAACGATGACACTGTCCGGGTTGTTGTCATCACCAACACTGGAAGCGTTTTTTGCGCCGGGGCCGACCTAAAGGCCCAGACTCCTGCGATCGTTGACGGCGACGCCCCGGCCGACAATCCTTTCGTTGCGCTACTGGACAGCATTCGCCGTTGCCCGAAACCGGTGGTGGCCAGAGTCAACGGGCACGCCACCGGTGGTGGCGTTGGTTTGGTAGCGGTCTGTGACCTGTCCGTTATTCGCGAGGACGCTCTTGTTGGGTTCACCGAGGTTCGGGTTGGAGTGGCTCCGGCCATCATCTCGGTGGTGTGTCTGCCCAAGATGACCGTGGCCGACGCCTCCGAGTTGATGCTGACCGGCGAACGCGTCTCCGGGTCAAGGGCAGCCGATGTCGGTCTCGTCAATTACGCCGAACCGCACGAGCGCATGGACGAGCGAGTTGACACGCTGTGCCTGACCGTGAGCAAAGGCGGTCCGAAGGCACTGGCCGCGACTAAGGCACTGCTGCAGACCGTGCCTTCGATCTCGCAACAGGAGGCGTTCGCTCAAATGGCCGCGCTGTCCGCCTCACTTTTCGTATCCGAGGAGGCCACTGAGGGAATCGCCGCATTTCGACAACGACGCCCACCGGCGTGGCACCCTGATGCGGCTGGGCCGGACTAGCTACCGGCCTCTACGCCAGCGACTAGTCGACAGCAGGGTAGATGGAAGGCGGAGGACCTGGCGTCCCCGGCCCCTCGCAGTACCAGCACCGGGAGTCGATCGTCCCGGTCCAGGCCACCTCGCATGGCCCGCAGTTCATTCGTAGTCCTACTCGGCGATACCTGAGCAGGCTCGGTACGGCGACCGAAGATCCGAGATTGTCTGATTGAGTCGCACTACGTTCCACGATCGTTCTATCGACCGGGACCCGCCTTTACATAAGCGATACCCATGTAGATGAGCGATACCCATGTAGATGAGCAATGCGCACGCCATCAATCGGGTTCCACTTATTGCATGCCAATCGAATGGCATGCAGCCGTCGGCAATGTCAGCTGGCTCTGCGCCTGTGCTGACACTGCCGACGATCCGGCACTCAGTGACTTACCGCAGGCGCAAGTTCCTTGGCGTGGGCGACCCAGCGCTGAACTTCAGAAACAGACGGCGGACGTCGGACGATGCTGCGACCTTTGGCCACAGCAGCATCGTTTACTTCTTTCATCTTCGCGGCCAGATTCTCCGGCTTGCGATTCCGGAGTTCCTTGACCGTGTCGACACCGGCAGCTTCCAACAGATCGCTGTACTGGGTGGAGACACCCTTGATCCGCATGAGGTCGGCACGGTTCACCCACTCAAGTACCTGCGACTCGGCGATGCCAGTTGTCGAGGCCAAGTCCTTGCGACCCGACTTGGCTCCTCCAGCCTTGAGAAGACCATCAGTCGATCGGATTCCCGCTTTCCGCAATTTCTTGCCGTTCGCCGGTCCGATCCCTTCGATGCTTTCGATAGAGGCCATATCAACTACTCCCTTTCATGAGGCCAGTTGCGGCAACAAACACCGATTGTGTTTTGTCACCCCGTAGACGACCTCGACCATAGACGAAAGGTCGCGACAGGTTCGGCGACCGTAAGGTTAAAGGTGGACGGTCCTTGCTTCGACAACCAACAGTTTTTAAGCTGGTTAGACGCTGAACCGGAATGACCAACACTGGTAATTCTCCATGTCTACTGCATGAAAAAGCCTCCCTATGGAGCACCGGGCGTCGCTTGCCCCTAGGCTCGCAGTCGGGGTCCAGGACATGCGACTTGGCTCGGGGAGCAACCAACGTGAACGGGAGACTGTTCTATGACCGATAAAGGATCTGGTGACGAGACCATGGGTGACGACGCCACCAACGGCGAGAAAAACGGAATTCAAAAGGCCGCTGATCGGGCCAGAGAGCTTCGCGAAAAGGCGAAGTCCTCCGGTGACGATGCACAAGAGCAGCTTGATTCGACCATCGATGACGCCGAGTCGGCTATCGATGATGCTGACGTACCGGACCCCAAAGGTGTCGATGACGCCGAGGGAATGGCCGAGGCCGCAGCCGACAAGGTTGCTGATGTCGCTGGTGGCGTTGTAGGCGCCGCCAAGGGTGCCCTTGGCAAACTCGGAGGCGGAGCTGCCGCCGGGGCCGCCGCAGTCGGCGCCTCGAAACTGGGTGGCGACGACGATGACTCAGAGTCCACCTCATCAGGCGATGTCGACGCCGATGACGTCGCATCTGACGTTGAGGGCGAAATCGACCTCGATGGTGATGTAGACGCCGATGTTGATGCCAAGCTCGATGATGTTGAGCTCGATGATGTCGATGTTGACACCGAGCTCGACGAGACCGTGGCCGACAAAGGCAAAGAAGTTGCCGGCGACGCATCCGACAAAGCGGCTGACCTTGCCGACAAGGCATCTGGCAAGGGCAAAGCTGCGAAGGGCAAACTGGGCAAGGCGGGAACTGCCGCTGCGGCCGGCGTGGCCGGAGCGGGAGCCGCTGCCGCCAGCGCACTCAGCGGCGACGATGGTGAAAACAACATCCTGGAAGCTGCCCGCGAGACCAATGAGATTACCGACGGCCCGGAGAGTCTGAAATCGAGGAAGGTGTCATCGAACGAGATGGCCTCGTCGAAGATCGTCTCATCGGGAGACCGAATCGCCAGCACAGGCGCCACCGCTGCCACCACAACTACGGCAACGTTGGACGATGCTGATGACGACATCCCAGGCGGCATCGGACGCGTACTGTGGTGGATCATTGGCATTGTCGCCGCCTTGCTCCTTCTGGCCCTCATCGCGTCGCAGTGCGGTAACGACTCCGATACCGCCAGCGAAGATGTCGCCGCCCCCACTGCGGATGAGGACGACAGCGTCGCTGGCGCCGAGGCCGACACCGATGACGCAGCTGAAGAAGAGGAACCGGCCGAAGAAGAGCCAGTCGAAGAAGAACCGGCTGAAGAAGAGCCAGTCGAAGAAGAACCGGTTGAAGAAGAACCAGCTGATGAGGCCATAACCGAAGAGCAGGTGCTGGCGGCATTGGCCGCAACCGGAATCGTCGGGGCGGAAGCCGCATATGACGGCGCCACCGCCATCTTGACCGGTGAGGTTGCGTCCGATGAGGATTCAGCAGCAGCGGCAGATGCACTCGCAGAGCTCGGTATCGACGTCGACAACCAACTGGTCGTCGCAGCAGCAGCGGACGCCGACAGTGGCGATGACTCAGCCGACGACGAAGAGGCTGACGATGACGAAACCCCGGCAGCCGAGGCAACTGAATCTGACCCGGACTTCACCGGGTAGCTGACGTCGCCAGATATGTCTGACCAAACCCGCGCCACAATGCGAGCAATCGCAGTGGCGTGGGTTTTTGGCGTTTTTGGCCTGCTAGCTGTCGGCCAAGCGGTCGCCGCCGCCATGCCAGCGCCCGACTCACCACAGCCGGTCACCCGTCCTGCCGAGCCGATTGACGTCGGTCTAGGTGCCACAGGCGCTTCGATAGCCGACGAGCAATCGAACGACCAGTCCTCGGGCGAGCAGCGACCGCTCGGAAACATCGAGCGCCGGCAAGGGAACATCCAATCGCCAACACCTATCGAATCTGAGCCTCGCCCCGTCAGCGGTCGCGGAACACTAGTGGTACACGCCACTTCATCCCAGCTGTCGGCCTATTCAAGTCCTGGCTCAGCCGAGACCGTCACACAACTTACGAACCCAACACGCCACGGGACACCCCTCGTCTTACAGGCCGTCACTCCCCCGGACTCACCGCAGCTCGACACCGGCTGGGTCCAGGTCCTGTTGCCTATCCGGCCAAACGGGACAACGGCCTGGGTGTCTCTTGACGACGTGGAGACGTCAATCAACCCGTTCTCGATTGAAGTGGACGTCGACGACTTTGAGTTGACGGTCAAGCGACACGGAGCGGTCTACATGCAAGCACCGGTCGGCATTGGCGACGGTGACACGCCAACTCCACACGGCTCGTTCTTCCTCACCGACCTCTTACGCACAGGCGAGCCCGACGGCATCTACGGACCGTTCGCATATGGCCTGTCCGGGTACAGCGAAACGTTGACCTCTTTCAACGGCGGCGAAGCCGTGATCGGCATCCACGGAACCAACGAGCCTTGGGCACTCGGCAGCAATGTCAGCAGCGGATGTGTCCGCGTGGACAATGCCGTCATCGAAGCGTTGGCCACCTTCCTGCCGCTCGGTACCCCTGTTACCATCGGCGTCGAACCATAGGCCTCTGGCGCGTCCTCTGACTGCGCTCCACGAGGAGAGAAGGAAGACCCGACGTTGACCCAGACCGCAGACATAAGCACTCATTCGGCCGTGCCGGATCCTCGCAATGCCGACGTCGAGATCTACATCAACGGGGAGTTCTTTCCTCGTCATGAGGCCAAGATCTCCGTGTTCGATAGCGGGTTCTTGGTTGGTGATGGCATCTGGGAAGGGATCCGACTTCATCACGGCGAGTTCGCTTTCCTCGACCGGCATCTCGACCGCCTGGGCGCTGCAGCCGCTGCTACTGACATGGCCATCGGTGATCGTGAGTTTCTTGTCGACGCCCTCGAATCGGTGGTTGAACGAAACGCAATGACCGATGACGTCCACCTGCGCCTGATGATCACCCGAGGCGATAAGAAGACGCCATCGCAGCATCCGTCGAACATTGTCGGCGGCGTCAACATGGTCATCATCGCTGAACACAAGCGACCAAATCCCGAGGTCTCGGCCAGCGGGCTGTCCCTGTTCACGGCTACTGTTCGCCGACCACCGCCCGACACGCTCGATCAGAAACTCAACTGTCACTCCAAGCTGCACGAGGTGATAGCACTGATCCAGGCGGTGAAGGCGGGAGCCGACGAGGCGCTGATGCTGGACCCGACCGGGGCGGTCGCTACCTGCAACGCCACCAACTTTTTCATTATTCGTGACAACGAGGTGTGGACGTCGACGGGACAGTACAACCTGAACGGCATAACGCGAGAGGTGATCTTGGAGGTCGCCGCCGAGCACGGTTTGAAAACGCGAGTTCAGCCGTTCTCCCTGACCGACGTCTACTCAGCCGACGAAGCGTTCGCCACCGGCACCTTTGCTGGCCTTACGCCGGTCCGAGAAGTAGATGGTCGCATTGTTGGCGATGGTTCCTTGCCGGGGCCCGTTACCGAGCAGCTCTCCGCCTGGTATCAACAAGCGGTTGCCGCCGATGTGGCTAAGCGTCAGGCCGATCGATCCGAAGCCGGCTGAGACCCGGACACACCAATGGACGCTGTTCAACGAATCCACATGTGGTCAAGCCCCAGGAACGTGTCGACCGCGATGATGTACGCCTGGCGTCAGCGGGCCGATACCACCGTGGTGGACGAGCCCCTCTACGCCTTCTACCTGGCCAACACCGACCGGGATCATCCCGGCTTCGAAGAGGTTGTCGCCTCCCAAAACACCGACGGACCAGCGGTCATCGACCAGGTGCTCGAGAGCTCGTACCGCACACCAGTGGTGTTCTTCAAACAGATGGCCAAGCATCTTCTTGACTTGGACCGATCGTTTCTCACCAGGGCCGACAACATCTTGTTGACCCGGGACCCACACGAGATGTTGACATCGCTTCAACAGAATCTCGTTGACATCACGATCGCCGACACCGGATTCGTTGAGTTGGTGGAAATTCTCGACGCCATCTTGGCCACGGACCGCACCCCGATCGTTGTCGATTCCCGGCATCTGCTGGCCGAGCCGGCAACTGTTCTTGGGCAGATGTGCGAACGCCTCGGGCTCAAGTTCGACGATGCGATGCTGCAGTGGGAGGCCGGTCCGAAGCCGGAGGACGGCATTTGGGCCAAGTACTGGTACGACAAGGTTCACCGCAGCACCGGGTGGGCGCCGTGGAAAGCCAAACCCGATCAGCTTCGCCCGGGCTTGGAAGCCGTACTTGAACAATCACAGCTGCTATATGAACGGCTACGGCCATACTCACTGGAACCGTGAACCTCTCCAAGCAGGCCGCCGGCTGGTGCTGCGTCGCCGTCTCCATCTTGGCCTTGGCTTCGTGTACCGCTGAGCCGGTCAACCCCGATGACAATGATGCCGCCGCAACAATCAATGGCAATGACGGCACCGCCGAAACCTCGAGCGAGCAGCCCGACATCGGAATCGGTGACAACTCGGCTGCGGTTTGTGACGATGCCGCCACTCACGATGCGGAGCTCGGGCTGCGCCCTGACGTACAACCAAGCGGAAATCGTGTGGTTCCCGGCCGCCTCGAGATCGAGTTTGATCAGCCAACGGTTGTCGAGTTGCCGGAGCGTCCCCAGTGGATAGTGTCGGCCCCGAACTCGAACGCGGACGACAGCGGGGCACCTAAATGGTTCGTCGTCCTCGAAACCGGCGCCGTTGTTTCCGTTGATCACCACGGTCGCGTTGACCGACTCGAACTGCCGATTGTCGAGTGGACCCCGCAAGCAACAACCGCCAACTCAGAGACTCCGCTGGTTGATGTTGGAGCGGCCCGAGCTGCCTTCACCGACGCACTGGTTGACACCAGGGTGGTCCACAGCGGGCGGTGGACAGCGGCCTTGACCCAACCGACCGACCGCTACGGTCACGGCGTTCTGGGAGACAAACTGGAGGCGGGCGCGATCGAGCTCATCGACCGTTGTTCAAACGAACGGATTGTTATCGACGTCGAACGACCGGACGTCATCGAAGGCTTGGCTCCGCTACTGATTGACCCGAACTTGTCCCCCACCGATGATGTGCTCGTTCTCGTCACTGTCAGCAATGCGGAAACCGGGGCCCGTCTGGTCGTCTTCGATTTGACCGGAGCGATCGTCGCAGAGTCTGCCCCTATCGGAACGGGCAATCGCTGGCGCAACCAGCTGGCGGCAGGCCCCATCGGCCCTGGCGGTTCCTTCGCCGTCGTCGATGTACGCACTCCACACATCGGGGGAACGGTGCAATGGTTCTCCGTTGACCTGACCAACAAGCGTCTTGACCTTGTCGCCGCCAGCGAAGCGTCGTTCACCACGCACGTGATCGGTTCTCGCAATCTGGATCTGGGCGTAGCAGTCGACGTGGACGGAGATGGACGGCCCGAAGTTGTGGTCCCCTCGGCCCAGCGAGACCAACTGTTTGCGCTACGTCCAACTGAGGCCGGGTCAGACGGCACGCTCGGCGTGCTCGGTGCGGACGTCGTTCAGACAATGGACTTGGATGGCCGAATGGTCACCAACCTGGGGGTGGGCGGGACGGACAGTTCGGTCTCACTTGCCGTTGGCACCGACGACAATCGACTTCTGATTTTCGACTAGCAACTCCCCTGCCGGGGTGGTCGCTATGACGGCGACTTTCAGATTTTCTTGCTGATTTCCGTCACGCGACGGTTCCTGCGTGGTTAACAGGGTATGACCGACGTCGCCATCCTTCCCCATCAAATGGACCGTTCAACCAGTCTGTTGGACGAGACATCGCGGGCGATCGGCCGTTCCGCAACCCGTCTGCGGCAAGCCGAGGGCGCCACGGACGTCAATGACGCCGACCCGGCGTTCTCCGTCGGCGGTTTCAAAGGACGTAGCCGTGGTGCGACGTCCGGTCTGCAGCAGGCCTCCCGAGATCTCCGGGCCCTGAGTGATCACGTCCAGCTCACTCGGTCCCGGATCGTTGCCGCTGACGACGGCGGCGCAGCGGCAACTGCCTACCCGACCCCCGGTCACCTCCTCCGACCGGGGGTCGGGTTCGGTTCACTGGACTCAGGTGACGACGGGTTGCAGTGGCTCGACCTCATCACCGTGGCCAGCGTGGTCGA
>CALJMD010000156.1 GCA_937981915.1 uncultured Acidimicrobiales bacterium | reverse complement strand
GAGCCTCCTAACAGAATTGAACTGTTGACCTCTTCCTTACCATGGAAGCGCTCTACCGACTGAGCTAAGGAGGCACGGCCTCTCACGTGGAGAAGCGGAACTCAAAGTCTGCCACGGGTTGACGCCATGGCCAACAGTTTTTCGACAATTCCCGATCAGTTGGAAACAACCGCCCGAATCAGCGGGTGAACAGGAATACGGCTACCGCCAGAATCAGCACCAACAGCACGAACAACATCACCGGGAACGACCGGCCCTGTTTGTCACCCACCGTTCCCATCCGATCGAAATCACCGGTCGTGGTGGCGTGAGGGGTACGACCCGGCTGTCGTTCAATCAGCATCGGTGACTCATCGAACCCGTCGGTTTCACCAGGCACCGGCGGGGTGGGTATCCGGGCGAGGTCGACGGTTGTGCGTTCATCGCCGGAACCGGGCACAAACCCGGTGGAAGCGAAACCATGCTCGGACGTTGTGTCGACCCCAGCGCTCGCTTGCTGGCCGTTGTCGACCCCAGCATTAGATTCGGTGTTGTCTGGTTGCAGTGGAGCCAGGTCGTCTATGTCAAACGAGTGTTGAGCCGTAGCCGACTCACCTTGCTCTGTGCCGGGCTCCCCCATGAGGGCGGCCAATTCATAATCCGACGCAGGGTCGACCGGCCCTTGACCGTCACCGGCAAATGCGTCCTGACCGCCGGTCGGTGCTGTTCCGGGCGGGCTAGGCGGTGGACCGGCAATAGCCTGGGGCGACGAGCCCGTCCCAGCCGGGCCGTCAACGAAACCGGCCATTTCTGCAAATCGATGCTCGCCAGTGACCGGCACGGCACGGCCGACCACGGTGGCACCGTCCAACAAGTTGGCCGGGCTGCCGTTGATGACGCCGACGGCGGCACCTACCGCGGCGGCCAGTTGACCGAGGTTGAGTTCGAACTCTTCGTCCAACGCTGCGGCCACTCCAACCCCGTGGTACATGGGGATTTCGGTGACTCGCCCGTCCGGGCGGACAATCGACATCGGCTGATCGATGTCGATCTCATCAGTGTGCAGTGCTTCGAGCACCTCGTCGTTACGCAGCCGTGCCCGCCACCCTCTACCGGAGCCCACCATGATGGTGTCGGCGCCCCCGGACGACAGCAGTCGGGCCGCTGCCACAGGAGCCAGATCGACCCGGGCAAGCGTGATCGCCGCTTCCTCGCACAGGGAAATCAACAGATCAACCGGGGTTTGGGGGCAGAACGCCACTCCAAGCTCTCCGGCGCAGATCAGGTTCTGTCCCAAATTGCGGGCTTGGCGTTCAAGCCAAGGGGGCAACGCCGGGCCGCTACCAACACCGGACTGGGGCGGGCCGATCGAGATGGCGGCCATCATCGCTTCGGGTTCCAGTTCGGCCAACTGATACATCACTTCGCCCAACGCCGGGCGGATCGTGTTGGAATCGAAGACGTGCTCGTCTTCAGTGTCGATTCCGGCCTCGGCGGCGGCAGTCACCTCAAGCGTTTCCCTGGACAGCACAACAGCTCGTACGGCCGTTGCCCCAACCTCGATGCCGAGGACACTGGGGCTCTGCAAATCCGCACCTAGCACAGTTGCCAATCCTTCTGCTCCGCTCCCGACAACTATAGGTCCACGAACGCTAGGGCGAAAGACCTACTGCAAGACAAGCAAAGCGCCGTCTACTGAACGGGACCGTGAACGGCCGGTGCTGCCTCGCTCCACTCGAGGGCGTCGTGCCCGACGTCGAGGCGAACCTGTTTCCACGTGACCGAAATGTCGTCGCTGGCCTCAACCCCGTCAACGGCCAGTTCAAACATTCCGTGATTCAGTTCGTCGTTGGACCTCGATAACAACTGGCCGAATGCTTCTGCGCACTCGTGTGTTTCCAACATTCGCGGTTGCCAACGACCGTACACCTTCTCGTTTTCGGCGTACTCGTCGGTCATCGACGTACGGATGAACGGAAACAGCACCGAGAACGACGACACATACTCCGACGCCTTACCCAAGTTGACCGACAACACCTTGGGTAGTTGCAGCACCGCCCAGTTCGAGATGGCGTAACCGGGAACCGCCGGCCCCGGGTCGATGGCTTGACGCGACGACACGTACACGATCCGCAGCGGTTCCTGGTGGTAGACGGCCTCGCCGGCCCACAGGTGAGTGGAGCCCATGAACCCGTCAATCTTGGTGTTCAACACCAGCCGCGACTCATCCAAGCTTTCAATGAAGTGTTGACGAACCCGTGCTCGCCGCATGGCCGCCGACTCGTCCTCTTTCGGTCGCAGCGCCCGACCAAACGAATAGCCACTCTCGGTCAGACCCGAGTTGCAGATCACCAAACTCGGTGGTTTGCCCCCCATCTGCTCGATCACATACGACCGACTGGCCCACAGGTCGCGGGGGTTCGTCACATCGGCTTGAACCGGGAACGAGTTCACCCCGTGACGTTCAAGTTCGGCTACGAGGTCAAACCCGTCCTGGTAGCTGCGGTGGAAGTGAACGCCAACCGACTCGGCTCCGTTGAGGGCGGCGGCCAAGGCGAACGCTTGACCGATACCACCGTCTTTGCCGGCACCGGTGATGAACACTCGTTGATTGTTGAACGCCGCTTTGGCCTCTTCGCCAAACTGGAAACGGGTCGCCTCTGGAGTAAACATGGTCTTTGTTACTCCATTGGACGCCGGTCGTGCCAAGCCGGGCGAGATGGCGAAGGTTTCTTCAGCGGAGCGACATTACCGCCGCAACCGCCACAACAAGGATGACCGCAATCACGGTCATCACCGAGAAAATTCGCTGGCCACTACCCACCATGGCGTCGATCTCGCTGCTCTTGCCTGCGATCCCGTGACCGCCCAACCGTTCCACTGCCGGCTTGACGGTGGTCTCCGCCGTTTCCCTCATTGGCTCGGTAACCGGAAACGGCATGATGTCTCGCAGGTTTGGGTCGAACATTTGGGCGTCCTGCTCCCTGCCGGCATCGCCTGCCGCCTCGGCGTCGACCTCATCACCGCCGACGGCATCATCGCTAGCCGTGTCAGATCGGTCGTCTGCTCGGCCTGCGACGGACTGTCGAAAAGCCTGCGCACCGGCCAGGGGTCGGCCCACCACTTTGAAGCCGTCCAACAAGTTGGCGGGGGCGGAAACGATAACACCGACCGCAGCACCGATGGCAGGGGCCAGCTGACCCAACTCCAATTCGAACTGTTGCTGAAGGCGGTTCGAAATCGGGAACCCGTCAAACGACGGCGGACGCAGCGCGTCACTTGCATTCGAGCTGGCCATCAGCCTGGCGTCAGTGGAGACAGAGTCACTTTGAGTCGCCGCCAGAACGACGTTGGAGCGGACACCGGCCTGCCATCCAACGCCCGAGCCGAGCGTGAACGTGCCCCCCGCACTCCTCGGCAACAGCCGCTGAGCCGCCATGGGGGCAAGATCAATTCTCTTCAATTGAACGTCGTGGCTGGCGCAGCAATCGACGACTTGACTAATCGGGCCACTCGGGCTGAACGCCAAACCGAGTTCACCCGAGCAAACCAAATCCTCGCCGAGAAAACGGGCCCGCCCTTCCAACCATGTCGGCAGCGACGGTCCGCTGCCAACGCCTCCGTTGGCCGGCCCAATGGAGACGGCGGCCGGCATCGACTTTGGCACGAGGTGCCCGAGTTGATAGAGGACCTCGCGAACCGCTTCCCAGGTTGCTGACGGGTCGAAGTCCTGTTCGATCTCGTTTGGGAAGCGAGCCTCAGCCGCGCCAATCAACACTCTGTGGTCAGCGGTCAAGACGACGGCTCGAACCAAGCGAGCGCCAACTTCTATACCAAGTACCGAACGGCTCACGTCCCCCTCCGACTCTCGCCGCAACACCCGTCGCGGCTCTTGTCTAGCCTCCTACAGATAGTAGTCGCTGACGTGAACCACGGCCTTTCCAGCACTCAAATTGGCGATCGGATATCAGAAGAACACCGAGAACCCGGAGATTACACTCGGCAGTCTCATGCAAGACGTTCACATCCGCCTGGCGGAAAACACTGATGCTGAAGCCATCAGCGAGATCTACAACAAACAGGTAACCGAATCCACCCACACGCTCGATCTCGTACCTCGAACGGTGAGCGAACAACAGGCGTGGATTGAAGCCCGGTCCGGCGGCCTTGCCGTGCTGGTAGCGGAAATCGAACAAACCGTTGTCGGCTTTGCCAGCCTTAGCTTCTACCGGGACCGCCCGGGTTACAACACCTCGGTCGAAGACTCGGTGTATGTGGCACCCGGCAACCAGGGGCGCGGCATCGGCGCCGCCCTGCTAGCCAACCTGATCGAGACCGCAACCAACCGCGGCTTTCACGCAATGTTCGCTCGCATCGTGGGCCCGCAACAGGCCAGCGTCACGTTGCACGAACGCCACGGATTCGAAGTCATCGGCGTCGAACGAGAAGTTGCCCGAAAATTCGGTCGGTGGCACGACGTCGCCATCATGCAACGCCTGCTGTAACTCTCCCACTCGAACTTGCCACTCCAACTTGCCACCGGCGAATTGGCTACGGAGTTCAATGTCCGGTTGGCTACAAGGTTGGCTGTCGAACCCACCTCCGGTGCTACATTCGGCGGGTGGAGAGTTCTGCCGACCGTAGTGGTCCGACACCTGAGACACTGGACCAACCTGACAGCAACGGTGCAACACCGACAAGGGCGGTCAACGAAAAACTGCCTGGACGGGTCGTCGCGGCGCTCTCGCTCGGCCACGGCGGGTTGTCAGTAATCGTCAACCTGCTGGGCCTCATGCTGGTCTTCTTCTACCTGCCGCCCGACACCGCCGGACTCCCCCAGCTCGTCACCGACGCCACGTTCCTTCTGGTCATCAACGCCATCATGATTTTGGCCGCCGTCGGACGAATCACTGACGCCGTAACCGACCCGCTAATCGCGGTCATGTCGGATCGATCAAAGCACCGCAAAGGCCGTCGCATCCCGTTCATGGCATGGGGTGCGCTGCCGGCAGGAATTGCCGCCTTCGCGCTGTTCATGCCACCGATTCAACAAGTCAGCGCCTGGAACATCGTCTGGATCCTGATCGTGCAGGCCATCTTGTACGTGGCCCTCACGTCGTATGCCACCCCGGCGTTCTCGCTGGTGGCCGATCTGGGAACAACCCCGGAGGAACGATTAAGCCTGGCTACTTGGACAGCCGCTACTTGGGCGATCGGCATCGTGGTTGCCGCTATGACGCCGTTCATCGCCAGCATTGCCGAAGCGCAAGGCATCGCCACATTGCAGTCGTGGCAGATCGCCGTTGGCGTGGTCTGCGCTATCGGTGTCGCCGCCATGTACGTCCCTGTGTTCGGTATTGACGAACCCCGCTGGTCCCGATCCGAACCGACCTCGATCCCGTTCCGCCAGATCGTGTCAATCATCGCCGCCAACCCGTTCTTCCGGTACTACGTCGCCGCCGACTTCGCCTACTTCGGTGGGCTCATGATCATTCAAACCGGAATGTTGTTCTACGTCACCGTGCTGTTGGAACTGGACGAAGCCATCGCCGCGCCGTTAACGCTGTTGATGATTGTGGTGGCCACCGTTCTCTACCCCGTGGTCATGAAGGTGGCCAAGCGAAGCGGCGGCAAACGAATGGTGATCGTGGCGTTCGTCCTCACCGCCATCGATTTCGTGCTGGTCATCATGATGGGCAGGTTGCCGATCCCGAACCTGGCCGAAGCCGTCATCGTCATCCTTATTTTCGCTCTGGCCTTCGCCGTGCTGAGCGTCATCCCTCAGTGGATTCTCACCGACATCGCCGAACACTCGAAGTTCAAAACCGGAACCGCTACCGCGGCATCGTTCTTCGCCGCCCGAACCTTCCTCCAAAAGATCGCCCAAACCTTCGGTGTGATTATCTTTGCCCTGCTCACCACCTTTGGGCGAGACGTGGGCGACGACCTCGGCATTCGGCTCTCCGGTGTGGTCGGCGTCCTCCTGTACGCCACCGCCGCCTGGCTGTTCCGCGGCTACAACGAAAAGCAGCTCCGCAGCGAACTCAACGAAATGACCGGCATGACCACCGAGGTCGGCTCTTGACCGAACAAGGACCAGCCACGAGCAACCGGGAACGGCCATGAGTCCCGAGGATCTCGAAGCCAAAGGACCAGCCGGGCCCACGCCACCGCGCCCGGCAAACTCCATTCGTCGGACCAGCACCATGGACATGCGCTGGGTAGGCGACTTCGGATCGCAGCTCCGCCTCACCGGCCGGGCTCGCGACGCCGTCACTACCGACCCGACGGAACCACCGGTCACGGTGAGAAGAGCCGAAACCCGCATCGGCATCGACAACAACCGCATGATCGAAGACATTTGGGCTGACCCGTCGCCCGGGCCGGGATTGGGCGACCTCGTCGGCCACCGCGGAGGCGGTTACCTTCGGGCCGCTATCGGCACTGCGGTCCCCGAGCTCATGGACGAACACGGGCGACCCGGACCAAACCCCCTCTATCTCTTGTTGGACGACATCTCCGGTACCAGCCTGATCGCCAACTTCGCCTGGTCACGGTGGATCGACGACTGGGGCGACACCTCCAACTTCGCTGAACGTCGTGCGTCAATGGCCGGAGTGTGCGTTGGCTTCGCCCCCGGCAACAGTGCCCTCACCATGGGGCCGAACGGTCCCGGCCGAGACCGCTCCAAACCGGTGCCCTCAATCATCAATCCAGACGACCCCGACGGCTGGCATTCGTTCACCGGGCCTGACGGAGACGACCTGAGCGCCCCCGCCCTACGCCGAGCCCGTTTCATCGACCTGTGGCGGACCAACAATGCAACCACCACAACGACAACCGGTGACGAGATTCAGATTTCCGCCGGATTTCAAGACTCGGCCACCGACCCGGACCACGGTCGAGTCGCCGTGCACGAATACCGCTTGGAGGCCACGGTCGACGTGCGGACAATGACGTTGACAGCGCTTAGTGCATCGCCACACGTCCTCCCGTTCCAAGAGTGTCCACAAGCAGTAGCCAAAGCCATGACCGTGGTCGGTGCACCGGTCGCCGAACTACGGACCGTCGTGCTGGAACGCCTGGCCAAAACCGAAGGCTGCACTCACCTCAACGATGCGCTGCGGGCTCTGGCCGAAGTACCGATCTTGATCAACGAGCTCGACGGCTGACCAACCCCTACGGGAAGATACCTCGGCGGCCGTACACGTCGACAAGACGGTCGAGCGCCACAATGTAGGCAGCGTCACGCCGGGTGCATTGACGATCCTTGTGAGTGGCCGCCACCAGGTCATGGGCTTGCCACATAAGGTCTCGCAGACGGGTGTCGACGTCTTCGAACGACCAGGCTCGAGCCGACTTGTTCTGCAGCCACTCGAAGTACGACACGATCACACCACCGGCGTTGGCCAAGATGTCCGGCACCACACTGACTCCGGCTTCGTTGAGGTAGTCGTCGGCCTCGGGGGTGGTCGGGCCATTGGCCGCTTCCATGATGACCCGGCCCTTGAACGATTTCGCTCGTTCCAACGTCACCTGATTTTCGAGCGCAGCCGGAACTAGGACGTCGACATCGAGCGAGAACAAATCGTCGGT
>CALJMD010000155.1 GCA_937981915.1 uncultured Acidimicrobiales bacterium | reverse complement strand
TTTGTGCGGCTAAGACACTCCGCACTCTTCCCCGCCTGTGTCTGACTAGTTCTCATTTGTTGATGCTCGTGTAGGCGGTGTGTCGTGGTTGTTGACCCGACCCTAAATCAAACAGTTCACCCAGTTAAGCCTGAGGAGGTTGGGGCGGCGGTCGAGTGGCTGCTGGGGGTGCCTTTTGAGGTGCGATCGATGCCAGCGGATGGTGTGGGTCGCCATGGTTTGCAGCAGTTGTTGGACGCCGCTCGGGTTGCTCAACAATCGTTGGATGGCTTTGTCACCCGACTTGGGTTGGCTTCGTCTGCTTCTGAAAGCCCCAGTCAGCCGTCTCATGAGTTCCTACGAGGCCAGGCACGATCGGTGCGGTCTGGGACGGCGCGGCGTGATGCCGAACGGGTAGAAACCGCTTCGCGCCTCTCGGCGTTTACCGATGCGGTAGTTGATGGCCGGGTGGGCGGAGACCAGTTGGACTCGCTGGCTCGAGCCGCCAAGCGACTCAACGACGACCAGCGAGAAGCGTTGAACACGCCAGGCCTAGTTGCAGCGGCGCAGGATCTACCCGCTGATGAGTTCGACGCCCGAGTACGTCAAACAGCCGAGCGGGCCCAAGCTGATCACGGATTGAGCGAATCGGTGGCGGCCAGAAAGAACAGCCGGTTCCGGCATTGGTACGACCCCCAATCTCGAATGGGGAAGTTCTCCGGACAGCTCGACCCCGAGCGTTACGAACTCCTCCACACCGCCATCGACGCCGCGGTCGCCGAACTGGCCCGCCAGTCTGACGAACCAACCAGCAAAGACGACAACCTGGCGGCTGAAGCGCTCGTGGCCTTGGTAACTGGCCAGCGGGCCGGTCGGTCAGGCCGACCTGAGGTGCTGGTGGTGGTTGATGAACAGACGCTACGGTTCGGGCCCCACGAGCAGTCGATACGCCAGACCGGCAACGGACACACCGTGCCACCTGAAACGGTGGACCGGTTCATGTGCGACGCTCAGCTTCGCCGGGTTGTGCTTGATCAGCGAGGCGTACCCATCAATGTGGGGCGCCGCTACCGAACTGCTACTGACGCCCAATGGGCCGCGGCCAAAGCCATCTATTCCAGTTGTGCTTGGGACGGATGCAGCCGCCCGATCAGCTGGTGCCAACTGCACCACATTCACGAATGGGAGTACGGCGGACAAACCGATGTGGCGAACCTCTTGCCGCTTTGCTCTCGACATCATCATCAGGTACACGAAGGGCAGTGGTCAGTGAAACTGCTGGACGACCGCACACTCAAGACCTACCGGCCCGACGGAACGCTTTGGTCCACCGTGCCGACCCCAACCCGGCTACCACCACCGGTGCCCGTTGACCTTGGCGGTCCGTCACCGTGAACAGATCAGTGGGCCCGGCAAGTTGGGTAGCTGATGGCTAGTCGCGCTCTGCTAACCGTCCGCACGGGGCCTGCTGGCAGACCGGCCGCCACCTACACTGACGCCATGTTCACCGTGGCCGGGCGGATTCGCCACCAGATCGACCCGGTCAAAGGCTCCCGGTTTATTGCCACGGTGGCCCCGGTCGAATCCGAAGAGGCGGCTCGGGAACTGCTGGACGAGGTATCCGCTGAGATGTCGGACGCCTCCCATCACTGCACCGCCTGGCGTATTGCTCAACCGGCCATCGACCGGTGCAATGACGATGGGGAGCCGGGCGGCTCGGCCGGACGACCGATCTTGGCTCAGCTAACTGGCCGAGATCTGGTCAACACCGCGGTCGTTGTCACCCGGTACTTCGGCGGAACCAAGCTGGGTGTCGGCGGGCTGGTGCGGGCCTATGGGGCAGCGGCCGCCGCCGCGCTCGAACACGGGTCGCTCGAGCCCTACCAGCCCACGGTCACGGCGACCATCACTGTGGACTATGGCGACGTCGATCGTGTCATACGGGCAGTAGAAGAACACGCCGATATCACCACCCCGGTGTACGGCGAAACCGTGACGATCACCTTGTCCTTCCCCCAAACCGACAGCCAGCGACTGCGTGCGGCAGTGGCCGATGCCACTAACGGCCGGACCCAGATGGCAGACCCCAACCCCGGTTAGCATCGCAGGGCATGGGACGACGACTGGACAACGCCAAGGCCCTCTACATGGAGGCCATCGGCGACGGCAACGCTGAAGAGGCGATCACCAAGTATTCGGGCGCCCGATACACCCAGCATTCGACACCGGTCAAAGACGGTCGGGACGGCTTCATCCAATTTTTCGCCGAGTTCACCGAACGCAACCCGATCCGCGACATCGAAATCGTCCGCAGTTTTGAGGACGGACAATACGTGTTCCTTCACGTCGTTCAGAACCTGAACAACGGGGAGTTCCGCTACGTCACCGCCGACATCTTCGACACCGACGACGACGCCAAGATGATCGAACACTGGGACATCATCGCCGAAATGGCCGACGACACCGTCTCCGGCCACAGCCAGGTGGACGGCCCAACCGAACCCGTCGACCTAGACAAGACGGAAGCCAACAAAGCCCTTGTCAGGGGCTTCCTCCACGACGTGTCGGCCGGTGGCGACACCACCAAGTTGACCGACTACGTGTCGACCGACACCTACATTCAGCACAACCCTCTGGTCGGCGACGGCCTCGACGGGTTCCGCACCTACCTGGAACAGTTGGCCGCAGACGGCAAGACGATGACCTACACCGAGATCCACAACGTCATCGGGTGCGGCAACTTCGTCGCATCGCTGTCCAAAGTGAACATGAGCGGACCGGAGGCAGACACCGACATGGCGGTCATCGATCTATTTCGAGTCGACGACGGCAAAATTGTCGAGCATTGGGACGTGATCGAAGAGATCACGCCCGAAGAAACCTGGGTCAACTCCGGCAAGTTCTGACCGGCAGGCAAACTCGGCTCATCTACCCACCCAACTGTTCTCATCTCCGACGCCGGTCAGCCGACCTAGGCAAAAGGAAGCGACCTCGACAGTGGGTGATGATGGGCATCTTGACCGAACCAATAATCGACACCACAATCGACACGACGATCGACACCAGAATCGACACGGCGGCCAACATGACAAGCGATGACACCATCGACCTCGAGCGCTACCAGCGGCTGGTTCGACGGGAAAACAACGAGCTGGCCGTTCAGCCGTACCAGGTTGAGCTGCTGAAACTCCAACAACATCTCGAAGGCAACAACCTTCGCATGATCGTGCTTTTCGAAGGTCGAGACGCCGCAGGCAAAGGCGGCACCATTCGCCGCATCACCCGCTACATGAACGAAAAGCGGTATCGGGTGGTGGCGCTGGGCAAACCGAACAGCGAAGAACAATCCCAGTGGTACATGCAGCGGTACGTGACCCAGTTTCCGTCCGACGGTGAAATCGTGCTCTTCGACCGCTCGTGGTACAACCGGGCCATGGTCGAACCGGTGCTGGGTTTCTGCACCGAGGACCAGCACGAGTCGTTCATGCGCAACGTGGTCGGCTTCGAAGAAGACCTGATCCGCGGCGGCTTCATCGTTCTCAAGCTGTACTTCTCAGTGACCAAGAAAGAACAGCAGCGCCGCTTCAACAGCAGAAAAAACGATCCGCTTCGATCATGGAAACTGAGCGAAGTCGACCTGCAAGCCCAAGACCTGTGGGACGACTTCACCCAACGCAAATACGACATGTTGGTACGCACCCATACCCTGTCGTGCCCGTGGACCATCATCCGGTCCAACGACAAACAGAAGGCTCGCCTGAACGCCATGAAGGTGATCCTCAACTCGGTTGACTACGCCGACCGCAACCCGGATCTCGACTTCACCGCCGACCAAAAAGTGGTGATCCCCGGCGACCTCGAAACCAAGCTGATGGAAGCCGACTTGGAGCGTCGAGGAAAATTCAAGCGCTAGACAATTCCTACGCAGGCGATGTTTGTCGCCACCACAGATTGGGTATTACCCAGTCATGAGCTCTTCTGAGAAGGTCATGACAGTTACCACTCGAACATCCGGCGCTCACGCCCGACGGTTGCAGTTGGCCACCGAGTCCATCGGCCTAGACGCCAGCAAAGTATCAATCCAGCCCCTTGTTGACGATCAGGCGACCAGCCCTGGTAGTCGACGGTCGGGCAAGATCGACAGTGTGGCAATGAAACGTCCGGCAAAACGAGCAGCTTCCGGGGCCATCCTCGGCGCCGCGCTTGGCCTGGTGACCGGCCTTGTTGCATGGTCATTTACTGATCTCGCCATCGCCAATATCGCCATTGTCGCCACCATTGCCGGCATGTCAATCGGCGCTCTCTTGGCGCTATACACGAGACTTCCGTCGAACCAAGCCGCAGTGGAAGCTCCGCCGCTCGACCTGTTCGACGTATCAATTGACGTGGAAGATTTGGATGAAAGCACCGTTGCCCGTATCAAAGGCGCTATCCAGCGCACGGAGTTCGACACAGACCGCATGAGGAGCACCAATGAAGGCTGACCGGCGCATTTTGGTTACCGGAGCATCCGGCTATATCGGTGGGCGCCTCGTTCCCCACCTGCTGGATGACGGTCACGACGTTGTTTGCCTAAAGCGACCGGGCTCATCGCTAGATCGTCCGTTCGCCACCGAAGTGACCGTTAAGCACGGGATCGCTGAGAGCGAGGAGGATGTAGCAGCCGCCGCCGAAGGGTGCAGCGTCGCGTTTTACCTAATCCACGCGCTGGACGAGGACGACTTCGAACGCAGGGAACGAGAAATTGCCACGGCGTTCCGCAAAGGGTGCGAACGGGCAGGGGTTGAAAGAATCGTGTACCTGGGCGGACTCGGCGACGAGCACGACGACCTTTCGCCACACCTCGCCAGCAGGCAGGAGACGGGACGAATCCTGGGTGCCGGTTCGGTTGACGTTACCGAGCTTCGGGCGGCCATCATTATCGGATCCGGGAGCGCCTCATTCGAAATGCTGCGCTCGCTCACCGAAGTGCTACCAGCCATGATCACCCCAAAGTGGGTCCAACGAACTCGATGTCAGCCGATCGGTATCAACGACGTTCTTGATGCTCTCAAGCGAGCGATCCATAGAACTGCGACTGGCCACGAGGTTCTGGAACTAGGCGGACCGGATGTCGTCACCTACTTGGAGATGATCGAGATCTATGCCGCCGAAGCCGGATTGACCCCACGTCGGATCGTAGGTGTACCCGTTCTGTCACCGAAGCTCTCTGCCCGTTGGGTAGTCACTGTTACACCCCTACCCTCCGACCTCGCTCGGCAACTGGTCGAAAGCCTGGTCAACGACGTCGTGGTCACCGGCCGGTCGGCTGCCACCGAGTTGGAACTGGAACCGGCGGGCATAAGGGAATCAGTGGCTCTAGCCATCTCAATGGTCGATGATTTGAGCATCCCAACCAGTTGGAGTGGGAACAGTCAAGCTCGCCTCGATGCGACACCTGACGCCGACGACCCCTCGTGGGCCGGCGGAGCGATGTTCGAAGATGCCCGGACGGCGTCGTCGACGTTAGTCACGTCCGACGCGGTGTTCGCCGTACTAACCAGTCTCGGCGGAGAGCGGGGTTGGATGTGGGGTCAGTGGATGTGGAGTCTGCGAGGTGCCGCCGATAAAGCCATCGGAGGTTCCGGTCTGCGCCGAGGTCGACGACACCCCTTCGAATTGGTTCTTGGCGATGCCGTCGACTTCTGGAGAGTGGTCAAGATCGAACCGGGCCATCACCTGCGTCTGCGGGCCGAGATGAAACTGCCGGGGTACGCCTGGATCGAATGGACCGTGTCCGCCGCGGAAACCACCGAACCTGGGGACCCCGTGGTGACCCTTCATCAGCGCGCACGATTCGTTCCCCGGGGGCTGTTCGGTCGCTTGTATTGGTGGATCCTTCTACCGGTCCATCAAATTCTGTTTCCTCGCTTGGCCGAAAAGATCATCGAGACAGCCGAAGATGAGGTTCGTGAGAGCCAGAGTCTCGAACCGGTCGCAACTACCCTTGAAAGAACTCGATGATCTGGACCTCGGAGGTAGCAGTGGCCGCCAACAAGCCTGTTAACGCACAACTGGCATCATCAGAGAACAGCCGGCGACACACCTTGGAGGTAAGCTTTCCGGCTGTTGACGGCTACCTTCGCATCTGCCGACTCAACACCTCGGCGTTCGCCGCCAACCTGGGATTCGGGATTGACGATATCGACGACCTCAAATTGGCAGTGGGTGAAGCAATCTCGTGGCTGCTGTCCGACGACTCCACTACCGGCACAATAGAACTGGCATTCAGCGACGGTTCATCGGGGAACGTCGACACCAACCGGCAGTTCCACTTTGTCGCCCGCAGATCCTACGACGATAAGCCCGGAACGCTTGAGCCCTTGGGCGAACTGGCCAACGCCATCTTGGGTGCCACAGTGGACGACCACCGGTTTGAAATTGACGACACAGGACAAGCGGCGATCTCGTTCGAAAAGACACTGGTTCAGTCAGTTGACGACAATTCAGCGTGACCGTGGACAAAGAGGCTCGTCGAACAGAACTCTTCGACGAACTCAAACGCAGCGGGTCACCTGAAGCCCGCAACGAACTGGCCGAAAGCTACCAGCCGCTGGCCGTTCACCTGGCGAAACGCTACACCAATCGGGGTGTTGAACAAGCCGACCTGAACCAGGTGGCGAATGTCGGGCTTCTCAATGCCATCGACCGGTTCGATCCCGACTTCGGCGCCAACTTCGCGTCGTTCGCCGGACAGACAATCGGCGGTGAACTCAAACGCCACTTTCGAGACAAAGCATGGTCCGTTCGCGTCCCGAGGTCGATTAAGGAATCCTCGGCGCTTGTTCGCCGAGCGGTCGACGAGCTGGAAGGCGAACTGGGCAGATCACCGACAGTGGATCAGGTCGCTGAACACACCGGTCTGCCAACCGAGGATGTCATCGAAGCGCTCGACGTGTCGTCGGCCTACAGACCGACGAGTTTGGATCAGCCAGCTCGCACTCAGGCCGAAGGCGATGCAGCGCCGTCGCTTGCAGATCGAATCCCGGCAGACAAACAGCCGTTCAAGCAGGCGACGGACCGGATGGCCGTGGAGGCCCTGTTGAGCGAACTCGACGAACAGGAACGCTCCATCGTTGAGTTGACGTTCTACGGGGAACTAACCCAATCTCAGATCGCTGAGCGACACGGCATCAGTCAGATGCAGGTTTCACGCCTCTTGCGACGCAGCTTGCAGCGTCTACAACAGCAGAACGCTGAAGATATCTAGATCAAGACATGCGACGGAAGTGTCAGTCGCTGATGTCGTGGCTGGGGACTCCGAAGGTATCCAGCAGGCCGGTGACTTCAAGAACCCTGCGAACCGGGCGAGACAGCTTCACGATTCGTATCGCCTGACCGTTTTCCTCATATGGCGGACGCAGAGCTAGGAGTTCACTGACTCCGGAAGAGTCGATGAATGTCACTTCGGTCATGTCAACTTCGAGCGGCCGGTCGTAGACCCCGGTGTCGGCAACTGCCCGGCTGACCTCCACGCAGTTATCCGCATCAATCTCACCGGACAAGGCCAGGCAGACGCGCTTATCATCCTCGGTGATCACCACCTGCACGACGGCACTCCTATCTCTCCAACTTTTTTAGCGTATCCGTTTAGACATCGAAAGAATCGGGAACAACGTCTGTACAAGATGCCAACACAAGAGGAGAACAATGACACTCGTTGA
>CALJMD010000154.1 GCA_937981915.1 uncultured Acidimicrobiales bacterium | reverse complement strand
GATTAACGAGTCTGCCAATGGTGTTGGTTAGGTTTGAACTGACATCGGCTCTGGAGGACAAATGAAATCAGCGCAACCACCGTGGTCAAAAGCCAATGCAGTCGCTGATAGAAACGGCGATGACATTCGGCGCCGACAGTTTCGCCGCGCCTTTGCCACCGGATGTGCCCTGCTGCTTGCAGTCGTCATCGCCGTCCCTGCTGCCAGCGCCGCCAGGAATTCCGATGGCTCCTTTAGCGAGTTCTCACTTCGGGGGCGCAAAGCCGCTTTCAGCGGAACGGTCACCGACAGTCCAGGGCCGGTTGGCGATGTGAACGTTTCCCTTCACGTCAGCAATGGTGACGACTCAGTTGGTCGCCAACGTGCGTCCACATCAACTGCTTCCAACGGCACGTTTTCGTTTACAGCGAAAGCCAACTGTTACGTAGTGGTCTTCACCGCCCCCACCGGACGCACGTTCACCGACGGCAGCGAAAGTCTCGCAGTGCCGGTCTGCGCGGATCGCGGTGAGACTGTCTCCGGCATCGACGCCGAACTGCAACCGGTTACTCCGCCGACCACCGTGGCTCCGACCACAGTGCCCCCAACCACAGTGGCCCCGACAACAGTGCCCCCGACCACAGTGGCTCCGACGACGACGCCGACAACTCCACCAACCACGACGGCCCCATCGACAACAGTTTCTTCGACAACAGCGCCCTCGACCACAGTGCCCACGACGAACCCGCCACCGAATGGTGTCGGTTGTCTTGGCGCACCGGCATTGCCCGCCCCTTCCGGCACCGTAGTTCGAGTAAACAATGCAGCCGACTTGCAGGCCGCTGTGAGCTCGGCGGCAGCGGGATCTACAGTGCTGATCGCACCGGGCGACTATCAACTAACCCGCACCCTCGTACCGCGCTCCGATAACGTCACCATTCGCGGCGATAGCGATGACTGCAACGACGTCGTTATTCGAGGCAACGGCATGGACAACCCGTCGTACGGCAACGTTCCCCACGGTGTCTGGACGGACCGATCAGGTTTGTCAGTCCAGAACCTGTCGATCGTCGACGTCTGGTATCACTCGGTAGCCGTCGATGGGGTGGCCGATGATGTCCACCTCTACAACCTGCGAATGATCGACGCCGGCGAACAGTTCGTCAAGGCCAGCTCCGGTCCCACCTACGGTGATGGTTCGCGCCGCGGCCTAGTCGAGTACTCGATCATGGAGTACCCCAACGGTCCTTCGCTGGTCGACCACGGCGCTGGTGTGGGCTATACCCAAGGCGTTGACGTAATCGGTGCCCACGATTGGGTTGTCCGCAAGAACTTGTTCCGCAATTTCCACACCCCCGACTACGCCGCCTACCTCTGGAACCCTGTTGTGCTTGCTTGGCAGGGGAGTAGCAACATGGTGATCGAAGACAACGTGTTCATTGACGTTGACCGCGCCATCGGCCTCGGCCTGGCCGAGCAGTCAAGCGGAACCGACCACCGCGGCGGGCGCATCGCCAACAACATGGTCTACATCTCTCCCGGCCTGTTTAGCGCCGAACGATCAGCCGATGCCGACGCCCCGATCATTGTGTGGGACTCACCGGGTTCGGTTGTTGACCACAACACGTGTATCACCAACGGAAACCATTCCTCCTGCATCCAGTTCCGGTTCGACACCACCGGTGGCGTGGCCAGAAACAACCTGGTTGACGAGCCGGTGACCGGTCGGACCGGAGCGGAGTACACCGAGACTGGTACCCGCTCTATTCCGTCGGCGTCAATCTTTGTCGACCCGGCCAACGCCGACCTGCACCTCAACGCCGGGCTTGACCCGGCTATCACCGACGCACTGCGAGTGACGAGAGTCGCTGACACGCCCGTGGACATCGACGGCCAAACTCGCCCTGCGCTGACCCTGGCCGGTGCCGACGAACGTTAGCCCCCCGACTAGCGCATCAAGACGAGGACCAGGCTCCGCCATCTCCTCCGCCGGAGGAAACGATTGCCGCCTTCGCAGCCTCGACTTCGTCATCGACAGTGTGGCTGCCTTTGCGGCCTGCCCTTTCGGCCCAGGCGCTCGCCGTCGGATCGTCGGTCGTGTTGGGAAGTTGAGAACGGACCAGATCACCTTCCACATTCAGCTTGTGTTTCTCTGCGAAGGCGTCAGCCGGCAGTGACCGAAGTTCGTCGTCGATTTCGACGAGCCTCCGCCGAAGCTCATCCGGAGTAAGCGCATTGTCGTAACTATTAGCTGTCAATGATTCGTCGTTTCCTCGCCGTCGTCTTGCTGCTCCTTGTGCCAGAGGGCGACATAGTGCCTAGCCGCATTCTTATCACACGATCGCTAGCTAGACCGTCCGGCGTGCAACAGCTGGTGCAGCGACCTCTAGCGTTGACATGGTGACCCGCCTGCTCGCCGACCGTCGAGTTCGCCGTGCCGCCGCAATCGCAGTCGGCGTCGGGCTGCTGGTTGCCATCGTGTTGCAGCGCGAGACCGTTGTCGAAGCGGTCGTCCGGCTGCGAACTCTGTCGGTGCCGATCCTGGCCGCGCTTACCGTGCTCGCCGTGCTTGATCGGGTCCTGCGGGCTGAGGTGATCCGGTCGCTGCTACCTCAGCTCTCGT
>CALJMD010000153.1 GCA_937981915.1 uncultured Acidimicrobiales bacterium | reverse complement strand
GGGGCCGTCGCTGTTGAGGGTGTCGACCAGGTCGGCTTCAACAACGGCGCTGACGAGGGTGGACAGCAGCGGATTGTTGGAAGCAGCGGTGCCGGCGGGGTCGTCGACCATGCCGGCGAAGCTACCTTCGCCGTCAGCGGGAACAGCATCGCAGGCCGGTCCGAAGGCACCGAGCATGTCGCCCGCCATAGCTTCTTCGTCCATGGCTTCTTCGTCCATGGCTTCTTCGTTCATGGTGTCCTCGGTTGTCTCATCGACTACCTCGGTATCCGAGGAGGCGTCCACGTCGGTCTCGGCATCGCTGCCGCAGGCGGCGAAGAGGAGTGAGCAGCCAGCCATCGCTGCCGCAACCTTTCGTCCCCTCTGAGACCGTCTAGTCGCTCGGTTTGAATACTGGAACATGTCTACATCTCTCCTGTTTGGGACCTGTCGGGGCCGCAGTGACTGTCACTGCTCGGCAACCAGCACAACAATCGTGTGATGTCCCGAAGCTCCATTTGGTAGTGGTTCGGAGCGTTGCTCGGTTTGGATTGCCTTATTGTTGTCAACAGCGCGAACCGTGATCGTGTGACGGCCCGGGGATGGTTCCCATGGCAACGACCATTGGCGCCACGTTGATCCGCTCAACTCGTCGGCCAGGTCGGCTTCGGTCCACGGGCCGTCGTCGATACTGACCTCGACCGCGCTGATACCAAGTGGCTGAGCCCAGGCCACGCCACCGATTACGGTCGGCTCAGCGGCGATCTTGTCGAGACCTCGCGGGCTGTCGATTCGACTCTGCATTTTTATTGGAGCCTGGCGGGCGTAACCGCGGGGAACCCAGTAGTGGTCGAACTGCTCGAACGTGGTCAGCTCGATTTCAGTCAGCCACTTGGTGGCCGACGCATACCCGTAGATGCCGGGAACGACGAGCCTGGCTGGAAAGCCATGATCCAACGGTAGGGCCTCTCCGTTCATGCCGACGGCGACTAGCGCGTCGCGACCGTCGAGCGCGGCGGTGGGAAAGCCGCAGGTGTAGCCGTCAACCGAGCGGCCAACGATCTGGTCGGCCGCCGGTTCGACTCCCGCTTCTTCCAGGAGCTCGTCCAGGCGAACCCCGAGCCACCGGGCGGTGCCGACCAGCCCGCCTCCGATGGTGTTTGACACACATGTCATGGTGATGTCGGCTTCGATCAGCGGCCGCTCAAGCAGATCCCCGTAGCTGATGGTCAACGACTCGCCGACCATTCCGGTGACAGCCAGCGTCCAGGTGGACACGTCGACCTGCGGTACGACAAGAGCAGTGTCGACCCGGTAGAAGTCGTCGTTTGGAGTAAAGAACGTCGCAGCGCTTGGTACCTGAATTGTGGGCGGTGCGTCTGGCAACGGGTTCTGGGATTCAGGCAGTGTGAGAGTCTGGCGAGCTGGTTCCGCCTCAAATCGACGCTGGAGGCGCCTGCCGGAACCGGCGAGCACGGCCGAGCCGACGGTTGCGGCGGCCAGACCGGCAATGAATCGGCGACGCTGACTCGGGTGGGTAACGTCTGGCGTGTGACCGGCTTGGGTCGGGCTGAGCGACTCTCCCCACTGGCTGGGTAGCGGTTTGAGAAGAAGTCGCAGCATTAGAATCGCTGCTACTCCACCGACAACTGAAGGAATGCCGGCACTCCATTTGACGCCGATCCGATCAGCGATGGCAGCTGTGGCCCCGACGACGGCGAACAACGTGATGCCAGCATCACCCCATCGAGGGTGACGACGGTCGGCCACGATCCCGGTAACAATGGCGTAGATCGCCAGTACCAGCCCGATACCCACTAAGAGCGCCACCTTGTCGTCGTTGCCGAACACGGCAATGGCCACATCTTTGATCGGACCGGGCACGAAGTCGACAACCCGATCGCCCACAGCCACGACTGGAGAGCGAAAGTTTCGGCTGACGCCTGCGATGACTTCGGCGAGTCCCAGACCGACGGCTGCAGCCACAAGTCCGGCGGCACCTGCCATCATCGGCCGCAGGCGTCCGGGCGCAGAGGGTGAACGAGGTCTTTGCCGGTTGGATGTCACGCCAGAGGTTCGGATCAACCGGTGATATGGATGGGTGTCGTCTGACTTTGCCAATCCGATGAGCCGATGGTTCCGAACCACCATCGTGCCCAAGACCCGATCAAGCGTGTCACTATGACTGAGGTGAATCCACTCCGCCGCATTCGGGTTGCCGCTGACCGCGCCGGACAATCCGTTGGGCCGTCGTCAGAGCAAGACCAGACGTCGGCACTAACCAGTGCCCTCATTGGTGCTGGTCGGGGCGATGAGGAGGCGTTCAGCCGGGTCTATGACTTGACCAGCCCAATGGTTCATGGTGTCGTGCTGAAGGTCGTGCGTGACCCTGCGATGGCGGAGGAGGTAACACAAGAGGTGTACCTAGAACTGTGGCGGATTGCGCCTCGGTTCCAGTTGGATCGGGGATCGGCTCGTGGTTGGATTGCCACCATGGCTCATCGTCGGGCCGTCGATCTGGTCAGATCCGAGCAGTCGCGGCGAAGGCGGGACGAGAGAGAAGGCGAAAGAGCTGATCGGCCCTTCGATCACGTGGTGGAAGATGTAGTTGACCGGCTTGATCGGTCGAAACTGGATCGCTCGCTGGCACGGCTTAGCGAAACCCAGCGAGAGGCGGTTACGTTGGCGTACTACGGCGGAAAGACGTACAGAGAAGTTGGCGTTTTGCTTGACATTCCTGAGGGAACAGCGAAGACTCGTATTCGCGACGGCTTGATCAAACTACGAGACGATTTTGGCGTGTCTACGTGAACCTCCTACCTCCCAAGGGCCCCGAAGGTCTTCATCATCTCGCTGCGGCCTACGCGTTGGATGCCTTGAATGACGAGGAGCGCCGAAGTTTCGAAGCTCACGCTCCTTCGTGTGAGACCTGCTCGCATGAGGTGGAGGAGTTTCGCGAGACAGCGGCAATCCTGGCTGATGCTGTGTCGGTTGCTCCGAGATCCGAACTAAAGAGTCGGGTCATGTCGGAGGTGTCACGGTCACGTCAGCTGGCACCAATAGTGCCAAGCGGCGTTACCTCGATCGCCGAACAGAGGACTCGACGGACTGGGGCTGTCATGATGCTGGCCGCTGCTGCGGTCGTGGTTCTCGTTATAGGTGCAGCTGCCCTGGTGGGACGAAGCGGTGATTCCGATGGGATCACTGACCTGCTGGCCGCCCCAGACGCCGTGGTGAGCACGTTGGACGGTGAAGCCGGTTCGCTCAAGGTGGTTTGGTCCGCTGAACGGGATCAGGTGGCCGTGGTCGGTGATGGACTGGCACCAACGGTGGCAGGCAAAACCTATGCGCTTTGGTTCCTTCAAGAAGGCGGTGTCGCCCCAGCTGGCCTTTTCGTTCCGGACGAGTCGGGCACAGTGCGGGCCGTGTTCGACGTGGCAGAGGCTGAGGCCGTTGGATTCGGCGTGAGTATTGAACCGGATGGAGGATCTGAGCAGCCGACCGGTTCGGTTCTGTACGCTGCCGAGTTCTAGTTGCCGACGAGTCGCTGAAGTCGAGGCTTCCCGCTGATCCTGGCGACGTGGATGAAGGCGGCGGCCGTGGATGCCGACTAAGTTTGGTTGGACACTACAACGAGAAACGGGTGCCTGTGAACATTTCTGTCAGCGGTCGACACACGACAGTATCGAACTCACTTCGGCAGCAAGCCGAAGACAAGATCGGTCGTCTCGACAAGTACCTGCCGGGAATGGACCGCGCTGAGATTCACTTCTGGGAAGTCAAGAATCCGAGAGTCGAGAACCGCGAGTATTGCGAAGTGACGATAAGCGGGCACGGGCATCACGTTCGCTGCAAGGTGTCCGCCCCTGATGGGTTCACCGCCGTCGATCTTGCCGTGGACAAGCTTGAACGTCAGCTCCGCAAATTGAAGACCAAGGTCCAGCGGCGCCAGCAAGGCCGAGAGCGCACGGCTCTGGACGCTGCCCTACTCCCGGACACACTGGTCCCGGACACCCTGCTTCCCGAGGACCAAGACGCAGAGCCGGTCTACAAGATCGTCAAGTCGAAACTGTTCGACGAAGCGCCGCTTGACCCACAAGAAGCAGCGCTGCAAATGGACCTCCTCAACCACGACTTCTTTCTGTTTCGGAACTCCGAGAACAGCCGTGCATCTGTCGTCTATCGACGATCCGACGGCGACATCGGCCAGATCGAACTTGAATAGCCAGATCGAACTTGAGCAAACAGTCACCCGTCGGTGACGCACGGGGCGTTAAGCGCTTGGTCGCTTGTTCCGACAGAGTAGAGATGAGCGAGTCCGTGGTTGAGGTGCCTGACCTCTTACACAACGCGTTGCAACCGCCATCGAAACCTGGGCGAATGGTGCGAACGTTGCGTCTTCACCCTGGGATGCGGCTAACCGGTATGCAAATTGTGAGCCACGCCGCGTACTGGCGGTTGACGGCGTTGGAAGCGTGGGGTTCGCAGCAGCGGCCGTTGGTGGTACTCGGGGACTCGTTGGCCCAGGCCGTTGGTGTACCCGATCCTCGGATGGGTTACGCCCACCAGTTGTGGGAGCAGTTGTGGCCCTCCGAGCCCCCGGCGATCATCAACTTGTCCCGGTCCGGGGCGAGGATGAGCGACGTGTTGAGCACCCAAGTGCCTGCTTGGCGGGCGCTCGACCGAGCCCCGCGAGCCGTGCTGTGCACGGTTGGTAGCAACGACGTACTTCGTTCGGCCCGACTGCGCCAACAGGCCAAAGAACTCGATCGCCTTATCGAGGCGATGTCATCACAAGACACGGTTTTGGCCTGCCTCCCGGCCAAAGGCAGTGTGATGGCCGCCCTGATGAACCGGCGGTTAGTTGACCGGGCGGCAACGAGCAGTGTCACCGTTGCTCGAGTCGACACGAAGCTGCGTACCTGGCGCGGCCGTCGAGCACCCGACTGCTTCCACCCAAACGAGGATGGCTACGAGTTGTGGACAGAAGCGTTTGCCGAAGCCCTTGCCGTTTGATGTTCCAGACGGCCTAGCCGACTGTTCGTAGCAGCGGGCTGTGCGCTGTAGCCGACTATGAGATGTCGACAGCGCACTCTGCGGCGATGCTGCTGATGGCGGTGCCCCGCCGAGGCTGGCGTACTTCGTTGCGGTCATAGCCGTTGGTGGTATAGCCAAGCGACAGCCCGGTAGCCGGGTCGGCCCACGCCAGTTGGCCCCCGGCACCGTTGTGGCCGAATGCGGCCGGTGAAACGGTTCGGCCCAGACCACGGATATTGGCCAGTCCGTCGTCGCCGGCCACGATGACACCGAGGGCCCGGTTGGCGGGAATCCCGAACGGGTCGGGCAGGTTGTTGCGTACCGTGCCGACGGCGTCGGCCAGGATGGCCGGGTCCCAGATGCCGTTGGGGTTGTGCAGTAGCTCCTGGTAGAACAGCGCCAGGTCGCGGGCTCGGGCCATGCCGCCGCCTCCCGGTACCCCGACGGCTCGAACGTCGGGCCGGTTGAAGGCCAGTACGGCGTCGTCGGTCACTTCGGTTTCCGGCAGTTCCCGCACTCCGAAGGCTGCTTCCAGTTCGTCGGCGGTGGCCGGTTCGCCGGTGAGCGCCAGGTCCGCAATGTCACCTTGATCGTCGGGAGCGATGCCCAGGATTCGAGGCAGCCCGGCCGGACCGGTGATTCGTTGTTCGAGAACGTCGCGGTAGTCCGATCCGGTCACCCGGTCGATGAGTTCTGCCAACACCCAATGGGCGGAGGTTGCGTGATACTCAAAGCGTGTTCCCGGCTCCCAGTTGAGTTTCCAGGCGGCCATGGCCGCCACCCTGGTCTCGGCGGTATCCCACACCGGTGGCGAAAGGGGGGCGTGAGGGAAACCGGCGGTATGCAACATCACCTGTTCCACCGTGATGTTGGCCTTCGCCTCGGCGTCGGGGCCGTCTCCGGCGAACTCGCTTACGTAGTGGACCACCGGTCGCGCTAGGTCGACCAGTCCTTCGGCCATGAGCGTCCAGACAACTGATGCTACGAACGGTTTGGTGGCTGAGAATATGCAGTAACGGGTGTCGACTGTGGCGTCACCGAACGCTTCTTCCGCCACAACCTCGCCGTTGAACGCCAGCGCCACCTGCGCCGACGGCAGTAGGCCTTCGTCCACCTCCCGGCCGGCGCGAGCCAACAACTTGTCGATGTTGGCGTCGCTCAGCGTCTTGTTGTTGGTGACAGTCATAGAGCCACGTTAGGAGCAGAAGACCTGGTCGGTCATATCATCCCGAGGCACACAGGTTCCCGGTCCAGTCGGCCAAGGTTGCGTGCGTGGCCGACGTGGCGCAGAACGTCACCGAGACGCCGCCTTTGGCGGTAGACGATGTGGTGACGGTGGTGCGGCCTTGGCTGTCGGTGGGGGAGCTGGTGACGGTCTCGTTGATCGACCCGCTGAATTGTCCGGAGACGACGGCACCGGCGACCGGGTCGCCGAGGTTGTCGACCACAACGATTTGAGCTTGTCCTCGTTTCGCCCCGCGACCGGCGGACACCACAGTGGTGGCAACCGATTCGACTTCGATCGAGGTGGGGTCGCCGCCACCGGAATCAGCCAAGGTGGTGGCCGACACGAAGTTGGACCATGCCGACACCCCGTCGGCGTTCTCGGCGTTGACTCGATACCAGTAGGCAGTGTCGGGTGAAAGCCCGCTGTCAGTAAACGTTGTGGTGTCCGCTCCAACCGCGGCGACCGGAACAAAATCGACGGCGTCAGTGGACCGTTCGATGTTGAACGCCGTCTCATTGTTCGAGTTGTCGACCCATGCCAGATCAATGGTCGCTGATGACGCAGCGTTGGCCGTCAAGCCGGTTGGCCGCTGCGGCGGATCAGGATCGGTGGACAGGGAGTAGTACTCGCTGTAGCCACCGGCTGCCGGGAACGTCGGTGCCGGTGTTCCACCGATGACGTTGGCCCAACCCATCGCCCCCTCGTCCTCGTGAGCCAAGATGTGGCAGTGCATGATGGTGCGCCCGGCGTAGGGACTGGCGGTGGCGGTGCTCAAGTCGAAGCGAACCTCGCAGCTGCCTGCCATGGTGTCGTAGTACTCGCCTTGTTCGAAGTCTCCACCGCATCCGGCTTGGGCCTGAAAGTGGTAGATGTGCAGATGGAACGGATGGTTGGTCGCCCCTCTGATCGTCCAGGCCTGCACGGCGTCGGCGGTCAGGGTCAGGTTGGGGTTGTGGTGATCGAACTTAGACCCGTTGACGGTGCGGGCTCCCATGCGGATCGTTTCTTTGTTGACTTGGGAAACGTTCTGCAGATCACGCAGGTAGCTGGGGCGCTCGGCTGACCACATCGACGTTCCGTCGGTAGCGAACGGGTGTGGGCCGCTGTCGGCCGAGCCACTCACCGTTACCGATGCCACCGTCTGACCGGCGATCTCGATGTCGGTGTCGGAGCTGCACCGCACGGCCAGGTCCGCTCTGGAGGCTCCCGTCAGATTGATGGTGTTGGCGTCCATGGCGGCCGGCGCTGTGGTTCGCCACACGCCGTCACGAGCCAAGAGCATGGCTTCGCATCCTGAGCCGACGGTGACGTCTTTCGCTTTGGCGTCTCGATCGGCCAGCAGGACCCGCCAGTGTTGCCAGGTGTTGGGGGGCACGGTCATGGTGCCGCCTCGAGTGCCGTTCACCGTCCAGCCCGGTGAGAGCGATCCTGTCACCAGTGTGTCGCCGCCGGTTCCCGCCGTGCTTGGATCGAGGTAGCCGAGGATCAAATGCCGTTCCTCCATGGCGGCCACGTTGGCTGGTAGTTGATCGTTTCCGTCGTCGATGACGATCAGCCCGAATCCCCCGGTTGACACCTGTAGCAAGGTGGATCCGTGGTGGTGGGCGTGATACCAGAATGTTCCGCCCATGTGATCGCCGGGAATGTCGTAGACGTAGTCGCCACCGAATCCGCCTTCGAACATGCGGCTCACATCGTCGCCGGGTGATTCACCGGAGATGTGTAGACCATGAGTGTGGACGTTGGAGATGTTCGGATCCCGGAACGAATTGTGAGCTCCGCTTGGGGCTTCGTACGGCAGCAGGTTACGGAAGCGAAGCACATACTTGTTGCCGGGCGTCATGTTGATAGTTGGACCGGGAATGGAGTAGCAGGCTCCTTCTTGGCGGTAGGCCCGAGTCGTTAGGGTCTCTCCGTTGATGTTGAACGTCGCCTCGCCGTACTCGAGCACCCCCACGTAGTGGTCACCGGCGTCGGTCCACGCGAAGGCGTCGGGGTTGGTGATGGCCGATGACGGGTCACAGGCCTGAGCCGAAGTCGGCGATGAGGTGGTGTACAACACCAAGGCGGCAAAGAGAGCGGCGACGGTGCCGAATCCAATGGCGGCTCTTGAGCGCGTGCGAACGAACATTCTTCCTCCAGCTGCACGTTGAAGTTGTGCAGGTTGCAGTCGCCCAAAGCCGCTTGTTCGAAATCATAGTCGGCGCGGCGTCGACGTTAGAAATCGCCTGTTCGCCGCCAGCGGTTGAGGGCCCCCGTGCACCACAACGCCCAGGCCATCAGCACCGGCTGGCCGAACAGGCGCACGAAGCGTTTCAGGTCGGTGTCGAGCCCGAAGGCGTCGGTACCTTCAACAAACTGGGCGATGTTGCCGGGAAAGATGGCCAGGAAGAAAGCGGCTGTCATCCACCCGGCGAGGGGCCTACGGGCAGCCGGTGTCAGGGCCAACGCCAGCCCGAGAACGATTTCGACCACGCCGGAGGCCAACACCACCAGGTCAGCGCTGATCGGGAACCATGACGGCACCTGAGCCTGAAACTCTTGTCGAAGCGAGGTGAGGTGAGCCACCCCGGCGCCGAGAAGAATGGCGGCCAGTAACCATCGGGCCATCGTTGGGATTGGTCCGTCGTGTCGTTTCACCGATTCAACCGTATTGGTCCGCTCCGGTAGGGTTGTGGCGTTCGGCAGATCTCTTTGTCCACATGTGATCGGAAGGTTGTCCTGTGAAGCTTGCTCTTGGCGGTACTGGTGCTTTTGCCACCAAGCATTTGGAAGGTATCAAGAACATCGACGGCGCCGAAGTGGTGTCGGTCTTTGGACGTCTACCCGATCGAACCGAGGCCTACGCCGCCGAGCACGGGATTCCCCGGTGGGCAACCAGCTTGGACGAAGTTCTGGCTGATGATGAGGTGGAAGCCGTTGTCTTGGCCACACCGACCCAGATGCATGCCGCCCAGTCGATCGCCTGTATGGAAGCGGGCAAACACGTCGAGGTCGAGATTCCGTTGGCCGACAGTCTGGCCGATGCCGAAGCAGTAGCGGCCAAGCAGCGCGAGACCGGGCTGGTGTGCATGGTCGGTCACACCCGGCGGTTTAACCCGTCGCACCAGTGGGTGCATAACAAGGTGCAGGCCGGCGAGTTCAACATCCAACAGATGGACGTTCAAACGTTCTTCTTTCGCCGCACAAACTCCAACGCCAAGGGGGAGCCGCGGTCATGGACCGACCACCTGCTGTGGCATCACGCCGCCCACACTGTTGACCTTTTCGCTTACCAGACGGGGGAGGAGATTGTTGCCGCCAACGTGTTGGAGGGCCCGCGTCACCCCGACCTGGGTATTGCGATGGATATGTCCATTCAGATGAAGACAGCGAGCGGGGCACTGCTGACGCTGTCGTTGTCGTTCAACAATGACGGCCCGCTGGGAACGTTCTTCCGCTACATCGGCGACACCGGCACCTACATCGCCCGTTACGACGATCTGATCACTGGTCGGGATGAAACCATCGACGTGTCCCAGGTTGACGTCTCGATGAACGGCATTGAGCTGCAGGATCGCGAATTTGTCGCTGCCATCCGTGAAGGACGTGAACCCAACAGTTCGGTCCACCAGGTCATGAGCTGCTATCAGTGGTTGCATCGCTTGGAGGAACAACTCCAGGGTTGATCAGAGGCACTGTCGGAGATGTGTCAAGGGGGTTTGGCCGAGAAATGTCAGTAACAACCAGAGCGGCGGTTCTACGGCAGGGGCATGGCCCGTTCACCATCGAAGAATTGCAGGTCGGCCCGCCCCGACCAGATGAGGTTCTGGTGCGCATGGTGGCCGCCGGGGTCTGTCACACCGATTTGCGCCCCCGCGAGCTACCGGCCGAAGAGTACGCCGGGCCGCAGGTGTACGGCCACGAGGGAGCCGGCGTGGTCGAGGCGGTCGGCGCCGACGTGGCCAGCGTTGCTGTAGGCGATCACGTCGTCTTGAGCTTCACCTGGTGCGGGACGTGTCCGTCGTGCGCGGCCGTTCGCCCCTCGTACTGCTACAACCTTCGTGACTACAACATGTCCGGCGCCCGGATGGACGGAACGACCGCGTTCACTGACTCTGATGGGCAACCGGTCGGCTCACACTTTTTTGGACAGTCGTCGTTCTCCGAATGGTCTGTGGTCGCCGCAAATTCGGTGGTCAAGGTCGACTCCGGCCTCGATTTGACCAAGCTCGGCCCACTCGGATGTGGCATCCAAACCGGAGCGGGAGCGGTGATGAACTCATTGTCCGTCCCCAAAGGAGCCAGTCTGGTCGTCACCGGCGCAGGCGCCTTGGGCCTGTCGGCCATCATGGCCGCCGACCTGGTGGGGGCGACAACTATCGTGGCGGTTGATCGTCATCAGTCCCGTCTGGACCTGGCTGCCAAGTACGGGGCGTCACACACCATCTTGAGTTCGGGTGACCCTGCGGCGCTGACCGAAGAGATTCTTGACGTCACCGCAGGCGGCGCCGACTTTGCCTTCGAAACCACCGGACACCCGGGGGTGGTTCGCGCCGCCTACGAGGGCCTGACCTTCGTAGGCACGCTGGGAATGGCCGGTGTCGGAAACGTCGATGTCAGCTTCGGGTTCAGGTCGATGGTGAGCGGCCGGACTATTCGCGGTGTCTTGGAAGGTGACTCGGTCCCGACCGAGTTCATTCCCCACCTCGCAGCCCTGAACGCCCAGGGAGCGTTTCCCTACGACGAGTTGATCACCACCTTCCCGCTTGATCAGATCAATGAAGCGGAGGCGGCCAGCACGGCAGGCGATGTTATCAAGCCCGTCCTGGTCTTCTAGGCGGTCTTCGGAACATGAGTGAGTGAGTTTGAATGAGTGAGTTGAAGGTCGGCGTAATGGTGTCGTCGTTGGACAAGGTCGGTATCGACTTTGTTCGCCACGCCGAACAACTTGGTGTCGACTCGGTATGGGTTCCTGAGGCATGGATGTACGACGCCCTCACCCCATTGGCCTACCTGGCGGCTGTGACTGATCGGGTCCGGCTCGCCACCGGTGTGGTGCAACTGGGTGCGCGGTCGCCGGCGATGTTGGCTATGTCCGCTCTGGCCATGCAGGAACTCTCCGGCGGTCGTTTCATCCTCGGCATCGGCACGAGCGGACCGCAGGTCATGGAAGGTTGGCACGGGGTTCGTTTCGGGCGGCCGGTTACCCGGACCAGTGAGACGATTGACATTGTGCGCTCGATCGCGGCCGGTGAACGTCTCACCTTCGACGGCTCCGTTTACACCTTGCCGCTTCCCGATAGTCAGGGGCGGGCATTGCGGTCGCCGGTGGCGGGAGCGGAGATACCCGTCTACGTCGCTTCGATGGGCCCGGCGAACTTGCGTCTGACCGGAGCCAAGGCCGACGGTTGGATCGGCACCGCCTTCATCCCCGAGCGAGCAGACGTGTTCCTCGACCCGATCCGCTCCGGAGCCTCCGAGGCCGGTCGGTCGTTGACCGACATTGAGCTGACGACGGCTGTCACCCTTGAGTTCTGCGAGGACGTCGAGGAGGCCGGCCGCCGGCACGCCGCTGGATACGCGTTCACTATCGGGGCGATGGGGTCATCGTCCACCAACTTCTACAACCGGGCGTTCGCCCGTCAAGGCTTCGCTGATGCGGTCGATGAAGTGCAACGACTGTGGCGTGACGGCGACCGGGACGGTGCGGCGGCTGCAGTTCCGATCGAGATAGGTATCGGTACCAACCTGTTGGGGACCGACGCTGACGTGCTGGAACGCCTCCGGCTGCACCGAGGTTGTGGGATCAACACCCTCCGGGTGGGAATTTCCGCTGCCGACGACCACACCCGACTGGATCATCTCGCCCGACTAATGGACTTGGTCGAGCAGCTCAACAGATCGTAAGTCTGAAGAAAATCAACGATTTTGTGTAGATATTATTGAATCTAAATCGGTGACTTCTATAGGCCTCAATAGCGGCGACGATGCTGGCAAGTTCGTCTAGCGTCGCTTGCTGTCCTTGCTGAGCCGTCGTCTCGCTACCAGGCGTTTGTCCGGATCGCCTGGTTCTTTCGTCACCGATCTCTTGGCAAATCTTAACCACTGGGTGGTATCGCAGACTCACGGGGTAATCCC
>CALJMD010000152.1 GCA_937981915.1 uncultured Acidimicrobiales bacterium | reverse complement strand
GACGCCGCCGGAGCCCGGTTCTTCATGGCCGGACACTGCCTGGTTGAGGGGCTCCGAGCCATCGGGGCCGAAACCATCACCATCGCCAACGGGTACTACCGGCCGGACTGGTCGGCAGGCATCAACGGCTATTTGGAGCAGGCCGGGTTCAAGATCCTGTGGGCCGGCGACCTGATCGACCAAGGCCTGGTGGCCGATCACGACGAGAAGCTGGCCATCGAAGAAGCCACGTTGTGGGATTACCCCAACCACCTGATGATCGGTGCCTGTGTCGACGCTCACCGCCGGGCACCACAAGCCGACGCCGTCGTCCAGACCGGAGCCGGCTTTCGGGCCATGCAGGTGGTTGACAGCGTTGAAGGTGAAACCGGCGTGCCCCTCATCGCCAGCGACTTTGCCCTGTACTGGGCCATGCTCGACCACCTCGGATTGTCGGCCACCACCGGTTACGGCTACCTGCTCAACTTGTTGTCAGCCAATTCACCGTCACACGGGTCACTGTCACACGGGTCTTTGTCTCAAGGAGCTACCTCGTGACCATTTTGGCCTTGTGGGCGGTTCCTCGGTCGACGTCAACCGCGTTCGAATGGATGATGCGGGTTCGAGGAGACTTCAACTGTTTTCATGAACCGTTCGGTGAGGTCTGGTACCAGGGCGAGAACCCGGACTGGCCCAGGTTGGCACCTGACAGTCTGCGAACGCCGGGTTTGACCTACGAGTCGGCATGGACTGACCTTCAGGCGGCGGCTGCTGCTGGACCGGTGTTCACGAAGGACTTCCCGCACTATCTGGTGTCTCCCACTGCCAACTTCGGTGGCGATGATTTTCTGCGCCGGTTCAACCACTCGTTCCTCATCCGACATCCGGCCAAAACGGTGATGTCGATGTTCAAGCATTGGCCGGACTTCCACGACGCCGAGGTTGGGCTGGTCGAACAGCGGGCCCTCTTCGACCGGTTGACCGACTTGTATGAATCCCCGCCTCCCGTCATCGACAGCGACGACCTACTGGCTGACCCTGCTGGGATCGTCGCCGCCTGGTGTCAGGCAATGGGAATCTCGTTCAAACCCGAGGCGTTGAGTTGGGAGCCCGGCGACCGAGACGAAGTGAGTTGGTGGGACGGCGGGTCCTTCCACGACAATCTTCGCAACTCGAGTGGCCTCAAACCGCAGCCTCGCACCTCGGCCGACTTGAGCGAAGCACCGACCCGAGTACAAGAGCTGGTTGAGTCGATCTTGCCGCATTACGAACACATGCACGCCACTCGCCTAAGCGCCGTGGAGGCCCCAGAATCATGAAGGTCACTGCAGAATCATGAAAATCACCGCGATAACCGTTTGGACCATCGACCTGCCGTTGAAACGGCCGTATTCGCTGTCGGGCGGTCGCCTGCATTTCGAACGGCTGGACTCCACCATTGTCCGGATCGACACCGACGAAGGTATCACCGGCTGGGGAGAGGGTTGCCCCTGGGGCTCGACGTATCTTCCGGCCTATGCCAGGGGAATTCGCAGCGGCATCGAAGAGTTGGCCCCTGCTGTCATTGGTCTCGACCCTCGACGCACCGACGTGGTCTATCGAGCCATGAACCTCGCCCTCCCCGGTCACCCGTACCTGAAGTCACCGATCGACATGGCCTGCTGGGATATCGCCGCCAAAGCCGCCGGGCTCCCGTTGTGTGATCTGCTGGGCGGTCGAACCGAGGGTCGGGTTCGCTTGCACTCGTCCATTCCCTCGGGCACGCCGTCCGAGCTAATGGTTGAGATCGACTTGGCCCGAGAAGAGGGGTACCACTTTCATTCGGCCAAGGTCGGCGCCGACGTCGAGGCGGACATCGAGCGCATGCGGTTCCTTGACTCGCAGATGGAACCAGGGGAGGGTTTGACCTTCGACGTCAACCGAGCATGGCTACCGGCCGAAGCGGTGGCCGCCATGAACGCCACTCGCGAGCTAAACCGGGTAGTCGAGCAGCCCTGTGAAACCATCGAGCAACACCTGCAGGTCCGGCGCCTGGTCGGTCAGCCATTGGCTGTTGACGAGTCGCTCCAATCGCTGGGCGACATGCTTCGCCTGGTCGAAACCGGTGCCTGTGAAGTCGTCGGGCTGAAGGTCGGGCGGGTTGGCGGTTTGACACCGGCACGGCAGATCCGTGACGTGGCGCTGCAGGCCGGGATTCAGATGAATATCGAAGACACCGGTGGCACCGCCCTGCAAGCCAGCGCCGCAGTGCATCTGGCCCAGGCCACGCCAGAGCCGTTTCGGCGGGCCACCTGGCTGTGTTTCGACCATCTGACCGTCAATCCGATTGACGGTGGTGTGATCAACGACGGCGGCTGGGCGGTCGCCCCGGTGGAAAACGGAATCGGTGCGCAGCCAGACGAGACGGCACTCGGTGAACCGTATGCCCGGTTGACCTGACTAGTCGATGAGCTGGTCGGAGCGGACTCGTTCTCGTTCGGCTGCTTCGTGTTCGGGAAGGACCCGACCGAACAACTGCCGGGTCCGGACCACCCGGCCAATGACGCCCGGCTGTTCGGTGTAGGCGAAGATGGCAGCGTGGCGTGGAACGGAGTCGGTGGCTACTCGACTGACACGATGTAGCGAGTAACGGCCGCGGAATATTTGAAGGTCGCCGGGCCGAAGATCGAGGGTGACGACCCCGTCTCGGCCGCCTTCGAGCACGTGTTGGATGTGGTCAAAGCCCTCATCATCGGCGTTGCGAATACCGGGCACGTACTCGAACAGTCCGCCGTCATCTGCCTCGTCGACCAGAACCGTTACGGCGAAGTCGTTGGTGTCGAAGTGCCAGGTGAACTGTTGACCAGGGTCCAAGATGTTGGCGGTCAAGCCTGCCAACGGATCGGCGTAGCAGTGCAACTCCGGTATCTCGAGGGAATCAGCCAGGAACCGTGTCACTTCCGGGGCTCGGAACAGGGCGTCGGTGGCGCATTGGTCATCCCACGAGTCGCCGGGAATGAATCCGCTGGATCGCTCCAGAAAAGTGTTCACCGGGTGGTTGTCGGGATAGTCGGGGTTGTGATCGGTATGAAAGTACGGGTTGATGGTCTGAGTAGAGAAGTGGGTGGTGGACTTCCGCTCGATGATCTCTCGTGAAAGGACCTTCAATGCTTCCGGTCGTACAAGGTCTTTGATGATGGCGCAGCCATCGGCGCGGAGTTGTTGGCGGGCGGCCTCCACGGCCGAGCGGTAGCCATCGGATTCCGGTTGGTCGACCGGGTAGGTGTCCAGGTCGATCAGATCGGACAGCCGGTGGGTTGGCGTGCGATCGCTGGTTGTGGCATCAACTGTTGTCATAGCAGGTCTCCTACGAGCTACTTTTCCCAGTGGGGTACCCAGTCGCCGTCGAGGCGCATGGATAGCCCGGCATCGTCTTCGATGCGTTTCGCCACGTGCAGCTCACCAACGTCGGAGCCGTAGCGGTCGGCCGCAGTGGCGAAGGCGCCGTGGGCGGCCGCCGTCATCGGCAGATCGGCCGACACGTTGTCGCCCAGCTCGGCCAGCAGGCCGAGGTCTTTGAGACACAGATCGAGAGTGAACGACGGGTCGTAATGGCCGGCGAAAATGGATGGAGCATCGTGGCGGGCGACGAACGAGTCGCCGACGCTGTTGAGGATGGCGTCCCAGAGGGTTCCGAGTTCGACACCGTTTGCCATCCCCACCGCAAACCCTTCACCGAGGGCGGCGGCGGCAACGAACCACAGCTGATTGGTGACTAGCTTCACCACGTTGCCGGTGCCGAGTGCACCGCAGCGGATGACCTTTCCCAGGTGATCCAGGATGGGAGTGACCCGGTCGAGATCAGCGACTTCGCCGCCAACAAACAAGGTGAGGTTGCCGGTCCGGGCTCCGTCGACGGCTCCGGTGACCGGTGACTCCACCACAGTGACGCCGTCGGGGGCCGCAGCCGCAAGTTCGGCCACCAATTCTTTGCGGTTGGTGGTGAGGTCAACCCATACCGAGCCGGATTCCAGCGACGCCAAGACCCCGTCTGGTCCTGACATCAGGGCTTCTACGTGGTCCGGTCGGGGGAGCGAGGTAAGCACCACGTCGGCCCCTTGGGCGCA
>CALJMD010000151.1 GCA_937981915.1 uncultured Acidimicrobiales bacterium | reverse complement strand
GGCCTGGGTGGTCAACCACATCTCCGACTCGGTCAGCGTGATCGACTTGACCCGCAACGCCGTGGTCGACACCAAGCTCACCGACAACGAACCGGCCGACGTGGTCTTCGCCGGAAGCCCCCAGCGGGCTTTTGTGACCGCATCCGAGTCGAACAAGGTCAACGTCTTCAACCCGGACTCCGACGGTGACCAGCCGATCAGTACCGTGTCGATCGACGGTGAAGACCCGAGGGCGCTGGCTGTCAGCCCTGACGGCGGATTTGTGTACGCCGCCATCTTCGAATCGGGCAACCGGACTACCGCGGTGAGCGGTGGTGGCAGCGTAAACGGTAGTAACGCTGTGTCTCGACCGGAAGGGCCCTACGGAGGGCAGAATCCGCCCCCGAACTCCGGCAGTTCGTTTAGTCCACCGATAGCGGCGTCAGCCGGTACGCCGTCCCGCACCGCCATGATCGTCCGGGAAGACCAGTCCGGTCGTTGGATGGACGACAACAACGGCGACTGGTCGATCTTCGTCGACGGTTCGCTTTCCACCCTCACCAACCGAGTGCAGGGCTGGGAACTGCTGGACCACGACGTGGCTGTCATCAACGCCAACAACTTCTCGGTGTCCTATCAGGACCACCTAATGAACATGAACATGGCCATCGGGGTCAACCCGACCAACGGCCGCATCACCACGGTGGGAACCGACGCCATCAACGAGGTGCGGTTCGAACCGAACCTCAACGGAAAGTTCATCACGGTAAACATCGCCGACTTCGCCCGAGGCAGCTCGGCCAACGTCAACGACTTGAACCCGCACCTCGACTATTCGACACCGACGGTGTCAGCCGGGGTACGTGAACAGTCGGTAGGCGACCCCCGTGGTATTGCCTGGCACTCGTCGGGGAACCGGGCGTACATCACCGGTATGGGCTCGAACAACGTGGTCGTCACCGACGGCTCCGGCAACCGGCTCGGTCGATTCGACGTCGGCGAAGGTCCAACCGGCATCGTCTTGGACGACGGCTCCAGCCGGGGCTACGTCATGAACAAGTTCTCCGGGTCGATTTCGATTATCAATACGTCGAACAACACCGAGGTGGCCGAGGTCGCCTTCTTTGATCCGACTCCGGCGGTCATCAAACAGGGTCGACCGATGTTGTACGACACCCACCTCACGTCGGGCACCGGCCATATCTCATGCGCTTCGTGTCACGTTGACGCCCGCACCGACCGTTTGGCCTGGGATCTGGGTGACCCGCAGGGAGACGCCGATCAAGTCATCGAGGCGTCCAACAGCTTCCCCGCCGACCCGACCGGGAACACGGTCGAGGTGTCGTCGATGAAGGGGGTCATGTTGACCCAGACCCTTCAGGACATCATCGATATGCCAACCATGCATTGGCGTGGCGACCGGTCCGACCTGTCAGAGTTCAACGGAACCTTCGTCAACCTGATGGGTCGCCCCAATCAGTTGAGTGCATCTCAGATGCAGCAGTTCGAGGACTTTCTGTCCACCATTCATCTGCCCCCGAACCCGTTCCGCCGCATCGACGACACTCGACCGTCGTCGGTGACGATGCAAAACGGGCAAACAGTATCGACCGATGACTTCCAGGCGCTGCGCGGCAGCAACAGTCGAAACAACCGTTGCATGGAGTGTCATTACAACGGGAACGAGCGGAACGTCGGGTCGAATCGCGAGCTGGCCCAGGCCTTCGTAGCGCCCTCGTGGTCACCGTGGTATGACCGCCTGGGCTACTGGCCAGGCTCGCAGACCGGATCGACTACCGGTTTCGGGTTCTTCCACGACGGTGCTGACGATCTCGGGGGCGCAGCCCGCACCAACAACGCTGAGAACCAAGACGACATGTTGGCCGAGATCCTGACCCTTGAGGGGCCAACCGGTCCGCTGACCGGGGGTGAGGAGCGACAGGACGCTCACGCCGGGTTGGGCCAGCAGATTACCATCGAGGGGTCGGCCGACTCGGCAGAGCAGGCCCGCCTAAACGAACTGATCGGTATCGCCGACAACAGCCCGTTCGTGTCGATGACGGCGACACTGAACGAAAGCGGCGTGAACCGCGGTTTCCGGTACGACGGCGGTTCATCGTGGACCGGCGACCGTGCCGGAGTGACGACCTCAACCAACGGTTTGTTGTCGGAGTCGCAGGCCGGTGATCCGGTGACGTTCACCCTTGTCGCCACCGGATCCGAGACCCGCCTCGGAATTGACATCGACAACGACGGCACCGGCAACGGCGACGAAAGTCAGCCACTTGATCTGGCACCGCTGGCCGACCAAACGTCGACCCAAGGTGATGTGATCTCACTGGCCACCTCCACCAGCGGCGGGGCCGGAACGCAAAGCTACAGCGCAACCGGTCTGCCCACCGGGCTGTCGATTGACCCGTCGACCGGCCTCATTTCCGGCACGGCAACGGCGGCCGGAACGTTCACCGCATCGATCACGGTGTCCGACGCAACCGGTAACGACTCCGAGTCGTTCACGTGGACCGTCCAGTCCTCCGGCGGCGGTGGAGGCGGCGGCATCTGCGCCGGGCTGGCTCAAGAGGCCGAAGACGCCGCCCTCAGCGGAGCAATGGTCGTTGGGGCCGATGGAGCGGCCTCGGGCGGCCAGTACGTTCATGTTCCCGACGGAAGCGGTCAGGCCTGGACGTTCGGTTCGCCGAACCAAGCAGCGTTCTGTTTCGACGTGACGCAAGCCGGTACCTACCGGATTGACGCAGCGATCTCCGGACCGGATTCACTGTCGGACTCGTTCTTCGTGACCGTTGATGGCCAACCGTCCGACGGGTTCCTGTGGGACACCGGCGTAACCGCCGGATTCGAGACCGAAACGGTCTCTGATCGTGACGGCGACGATCCAGTGCTGGTCGAATTGTCGGCCGGTGAGCATGATGTGGTCTTCTTCCAACGTGAAGACGGCTCGCTGTTGGACTCGGTGACCCTGGTTCGGGTCGGCGACTCCGGCGGTGGTGGCGGAGGCGGTACCTGCGCCGGACTGACCCAGGAGGCCGAGGCCGCCGCACTGTCAGGAGC
>CALJMD010000150.1 GCA_937981915.1 uncultured Acidimicrobiales bacterium | reverse complement strand
CCGTTGGCCGCCCCGCTTCCAAAGGGCAGCCTGCAGCACCCGGCCACCGTCAAGAGGTAGGGCGGGAATCATGTTGAACACGGCGAGCGCCAGGTTGATGAAACCAAGCCAGGTAAGTGAAGCGGTGACCAGCGCCGGGGCGCCGAGGGTGGAGAACGAGTAGGACAGGCCGAGCGCAGCAGCGCCCACGGCCACGCTGACCAGCGGACCGGCAACGGCGATCCGCGCTGCGGCACCGGCGTCGTCCGGGTTGCGTTCGAGGGCGGCTACGCCGCCGAGTCCGAACAGGGTGATGCCCAAGACGTTGATGTCGTTGCGTTGAGCAACGATTGAATGGCCCAGCTCGTGAGCGACGATGGAACCCAAGAACATGACGGCGGTGGCGGCAGCGGCCAGTAGATAACCGGCTTGGGCGTAGCCGGGAGCGGAAGCGGGCAACACGCTACCGGTGAGAGTGGTGATCAGCAAGAACGCGATCAGCCCGATTGTCCAGTGGAGACCGATGTCGATCCCCGAAACCTTGCCCAACCTGACGGTGGGACGCATGGTTATAGTCCTTTCCTAGCAACAGTCATCGCAGCATTCAGTGCGACATTCGGTGCCACATTCACAGCACCAACAGCAGCGCCTAGCAGCGCATACCTATGTAGTTGTAATGCTGTAATAAGCTCTGGTATTCCATTGTGACGCCAAACGCCTAAAGAGGGCCGAAAGCGTCTGCCCTGCCTACGCCGCTAGCCGCAAAACTGCTGTTCGGCCGCCACCACCAGCACCCGGTCGTCCACTCGGCGGACCCAGTTGACCGGCTGTTCAGTCTCGTGTCCGATCAGCTCGCCGTTGGCCAGTTGTACCTGGAAGCCGTCCTCGGAGCCGGCCAAGAAGATCTCCTCGTCGACATGATGGCGCGGGCCCGGTCCGGATCCGTATCCCTCGGCTGCCTCCAATCGGTCGGGCACATCGCTCTCATCGCCAACCACCAGAAACTCAATATCGGACCGTTCGGACGTGACAGCGAACACCAGGTCGTCACCGGCCATCCCGAGAAATCCGTTGCCGCCTTCCTCGTTGACGCTTAACGCCACCGACCACTTGACCACGTCCGGGTTGTCGCCGGTCGCCAGGTGCAGATTGCGTGTGCTCACGGCATCGACCGGCTCGTCGTTGCGCTCGTCGTAGAGGATGTCATCACCGGCCACGGCACCGGCCCGAGTGTCTTCGATCGACCACATAAACGTGGCGTCAGATCCATCGAAGACGGCCAGCCGAGTATTAGGTCCGTCCGGAGATCCGATGACAGTCAGGATCAGCTCGCCATTGGCCTGGACAGGCTCACCGAGCGATGAGCTGGACCCAACTATGTTGAAGCCGCCGCCGAACGGGACACGATCACCTTCAACCGTTGCTCCGTCGGCCACCGTCCGGATGTCCACTCGTGCTCCATCGTTTCCCCCGAGATACACCTGGCGGGCCACTCGCCTGTCAACTATCACGTCAGCGACATTGGAGGTCAGCCGGTATCCGGCCCCGAGCTGCACCGAGGGATCAAACGGCTGATCACGATCAAACTGGACCGGCGGAGCGTCGACCAGTTGCCCACCTGCGTCGAGGGCCCGGCTCACCTCGTCACCCAAACCGTTCGTGCTGTTCCCGGCAACGACCAGTTCGATGTCGCTTTGGGCCGCCCGGTACACCTCTGTCATCTCGAGGAAGTGCTGCCAGGCAAGGTCGCCGGTGGCAATATCAATGGCCCGAATACTGGGCGGTATCTCGTTTACCACGCGATCGATCTGCGCCACTACCGCCGGACCATCGTCGTCTTCAAGTACGTACCACTCACCGAAGAATTCCGACGACGGGCCAGGCATGGCTTGCTGCCAGGCGATGGAACCGTCGGTCACGTTGACGGCAAAGACCTGGGTTGGCTGCTCGGGGCACTCGCCGAGACCCGGCCTGGGACCAACCAGGAACTCGGCCGGTTCAAACACCGGCCCAGCCGGTTGATTCTCGAAGGCGTGTTCAACCGGCGTCAGCCGAGGCCGCACCGACAACCACCAGGCGCCGAAGATGCCGAGGGCGGCCACTGCTATCACGCCCAACATGATGTACGCCGGTGTGGCGTTCGCCGAAGTGGCAGACCTGGGAACCTCAGACTCCGTCACCTCAGACTCCGAACCAGCGGACTCGGTCACGTCGGTTCTTTCAGCACTAGGGGAAGTCCGGCGGCCACCATGGTCACGTGGGTGCAGACGGCGGCCAGCTCTTGGTGCAGGCGACCGATCTCGTCGACAAACCATCGGGTTTCGGCACCTAAGGGGACTACGCCGAGGCCAACCTCGTTGCTGACCATCACCACATCGGCCGCACAGTCCGCCACCGAAGAAACAAAGTCGGACCGGACAGTCAGCCAGTCATCGACGTGACCGGCAAACTGGATGTTGGTCAACCACAACGTAAGGCAATCGACCAGGACTACTTGTTCGGCGGTTGCCGCTTGAAGTATGTCGGCCACGTTGACCGGCTCTTCGATCAGCACCCACGGTGCCCCGGCCCGCTGTCGTTGATGATGTTCGATGCGCTCGGCCATCTCGCCGTCGCCGGCCTGGCCGGTGGCCAAATACACCTGTTCCCGAGCGTCGGCCGACGCCCGTTCAACAACAAGATCCTCAGCGAAACGACTCTTGCCGCTTCGGGCCCCGCCCAACACCAAGTGACGCATCAACACAGGTCAAACTGTAGCTGTCAATACCGCGGCGATTGGTTCGCCTACTGGTAGGTGACCAGCACCGGCAGCGGAGTCACCTGATTGACCTGGCTTGGGGTGGCCACCGGGGTGTCCTCGTCGTAAAAGTTCTTCCACCCCCACCACAGCGTCTGGTCCGGCGCGGTGGGCTGGCCAACAATGTCATCCCACGTTCCGTACTTGGATCCCAGCGGACCCTGACCGTCCACATGCACGACCACTGCTAACTCGGGCGGTGTTCGAATCAGCTCACGGTCAGGGAGCATCGACCGCTTGAACTGGTGCAGCACCAGGATCTTTTGTGGAAGGACTTCTTCGTATACCAAGCCGACGAGATAGTCGACGACGGCGTTCACTTCCGCGGCATCAACCGATCCGATCCGCCTCAGGTGCACTTCGTCCGGCCCGATCCGCCACTCCGGGTCGAGAGCCAAACCGACGTGCGGCCGACGAAGGAACTCTTCAAACCATTTGGCTTGCGTGACGAAGTCGGTGCGTCCC
>CALJMD010000149.1 GCA_937981915.1 uncultured Acidimicrobiales bacterium | reverse complement strand
TCCGATGGTCACGTTGTCGCCTGCCAGTTGGCGATACACGGTCTCTATGGCGCTCACTGTGTCATCCCAGTTGTAAACGGTGACCCGCCGTTGCCCCCTGTCGATCAGCTCTGACCGCAACGTTTCGTCGGTCGATACTCGGCTAATCGCTTCGGCCAACTCGATGGAATCTCGAGGTGGGACGAGCACCGCAGCATCGGAAGCAACCTCGGGAATCGACCCTGCCGTCGTACTCACCACCGGCACACCGGCGGCCATGGCTTCCAACAGGGGAAAGCCGAAACCTTCGTAGAGCGAGGGGTAAATAAGCACGCGACATTCGGCCAGAAGATCGGCTTTGGTCTGCTCATCGATGAAACCGGTCACGATCACCTGGTTCGGACGACGACACCCGGCGATAGCTTCGTCGAGGGCATCCACCCCCCACCCGGGCCGTCCGGCGATCACCAACCGCAAGGTCGGAAACACTTCCCAGACCAGGTTCATAGCGTGGACCAGGCCGACATAGTCTTTCCGAGGCTCCACGGTTCCAATGGCTAGAACGTACTCGGCGCCGACCTCCGACAGTCCAGCCTCTCCGACCCCCGGCAACGGCGGAGTACAGCCATAGGGCGTGGTGTGGACCCGCTCGGGATCGATGCCCAGATCGTTGACCAGTTCGTCAGCCACGAAATGCGAACCGGTGTGCACGTGGGCGCCGCGAGCCAACGCACGGTCCAACAACACCGGATTGTGCTTCGAGTAAACGTCCACCAGTTCAGGAAAGCGCCATGCGGTCAAGTCATGAACTGCGACCAGCTCCGCGCCACCGGCGGCCGGGGGGACCACGTAATTGAGTCCATGTACGATGTCGAACCCTTTTACGGCCGGCCGGTCCCACGATCGCCACAGATGGTGGCAGGCTCGAGCCGGTAGCCCAAGACGTCTTCGCCGCCAGCCGTTTGGTACCCGATCGGCGAACGTCGTGGCTCCCCGCCAACTGACCAACAGGCCAGTTGGTTCGATCCCATCCAATCGACAAAGGCGCTGCGCCACGGAGTCGACCACCAGGCCAACTCCGGTGCGGGCACCAAGCAGCGGGGTGAGATCGACGGCGACCCGTAGCGTCATCGGCTGCTCGTCGTGGTGGTCAGCCCAAGGCCCGACGAGGGCCGATCGAGGCCGTGCAGAAAGCGTCGAAGCTCGGCTGCTGTTTCGGTCCACGTGGTCGGTTTGAATTGCGTGGTGCGTTGGGCAGCGACCGAATGGTGTTCGAAACGGTTCGTCAGAAAATGCGCCCACGCGGTTGGGTCTGGTTTCAACACGGTTGCCAAACCTTGCGATGCCTCAGCCGCCGCTGGTAGGTCTGTTGCCACTACCGGGATGCCGCGGGCCAGAGCCTCCACCAGGGTCGCCCCGGTGCCGTCACCAAGCCGTGGCGACACCAAGAACGACGTCTCGACCCACAGCCGTTGCAACGCTGTCTCCGACAGCTGATCGTGAACCCGAACGCTGATGTCCTTGCGTAGGTCATCGATGAGTTGAGTGTCATGGCCGAGGTCTCCAACCACGTCGACAACCGGTGGTCGGTTGAGCGAGGCAGGTTCGGCCGCCCGCCTGAACTCGTCGAGCGCGTCGAGGAGGAGTCGATGCCCGCTGTGTACGGCGACGGGACCGAGCAGGAGCAGTCGCCCATCCTCTGGCGGCTGACGCAGGGTGTCACCGGCAACGATGTCGTCGGGGACACCGAGGGTGAGCAGCTTGACTTCATGGTTCTTGCTGCGAGGGCCGAGCCAGTAGACGAGATCATCGGCGGTGGCCAGCGACGCCGCCAACCATGTCGACGCCGCAGTCCGGTGTGCCCGCAGCCACTGACGAAAGCCTGTCACCTCCGAGTCGGTGTACCAATCGGGATGATGCAACCGCAAAAGGTCAGGAACGAAAGCAGAGATTCGAACACCGGCAGCCTCCAATCGGGGCAGCAGCTCAGATCGAGGAACTGGCCCTTGCCATGCAGGCTCGACGTCGATGAACCACGTGTCGGGTGTTGGCTCCCAACGACGAGAGCGCAGGCCGGTCTTGGCCAATCGCCGTTCCAGCCGCTGGGCGGTCGCCGACGAGGAGCCCTCGAGTCGGCCCAGCAGCACTTCTTGTTGGCGCGAACTGATAGGTCGAAGCTGTCCTGACCGGCCATCGAGAAGGGTCAGATCCACCGCTTGGTCACCTTCGAAAGCGGTCGCCAATCCAACCGCCACCCGCTGAAGCGAGCAGAGGCTGCCGCCGTTAAGCACCGTCGAGACTTCCATGGCGATGCCGAGCCGCGGCTCATTCTGCACAGGTCTGGGCCCACGGCGGTCGACCAGAAACCCGGTGTCTGCTGCAGTCGAGGTTGGATGGCCGTGCTGCTCATCGTCGGGGCGCTCGCGGAGATCAATGACTTGTTCATCAGCGCGACCATGAACACTGTCGTCGGCGCGACCATGAACACTGTCGTCGGCGCGATCATTGTCGGTGTCGTTGACGTCGGGGACCGGTAGGTCGCCGTCGACAACAGAAGGTTCATCGTTGCGGCGGTTCACGAGGGGCGGCGGGTTGTACGGCGGCGGCATGGCTCCGAGACCAACGCGGAGGTCGCCCGGAGACCTTTCGTAGCGTACCGCTTCGACGTGCGGCTTTGGGGGTAACGTCGAAGGTCGTGGCCTGGGTAATTGACCGAGAACCGATGCTTCCGTATGCGGCTGGACGCCGATTCGGGGGTGCCCGCAAGATTCGCCTCGGCGATGTTGAGCCTTCGGGCCGGCTGCGTCTGGATGCGTTGACCCGCTATTGCCAGGACGTCTCCAACGACGACACCACCGACGCCGGTTTGGACGACATGCCGCCGTGGGTTGTTCGCCGAACCGTAGTGGATGAACTCTCCCCAGCCGCGTTGGCTGACGAGCTTACCTTCACCACTTTCTGTTCCGCCATTGGTGGTCGATGGGCCGAGCGTCGCCTCGACATCGTTGACCAGGACGGAACGCTCGCGTATCAAGTGGCCACCCTGTGGGTCTGTGTCGACGCCCAGTCAGGACAGCCGCGTTCGTTGACCGATCAGTTTCTGGCGCTCTACGACGAAGCGGCGGCCGGGCGTAAGGCGTCAGCCCGGCTGCAGAACCCCAAGCTGAAGGGAGAGCTTGCCGACGCAAGCGTCGACCCGAACGAGGTCGCAAGCCACCCGGATGTGTCGTGGCACCTGCGCAAGGCCGACTTCGATACCTGGGGTCACGTCAACAACGCTGCCTACTGGGCCGCGGTCGAAGAGTGGCTTCCGGTGTTTCAGTATCCGCGGCGGTTCCGTATGGAATACGGACGTGGCCTGGAGCCTGCCCATCTTGGCCCGGAGCGTCGAACCACGATCGTGCGTCGAACCGAGCAAGCTTCGGGATGCGAAGCGGTGTGGTGGACCGATGCTGAAGCCAACGTGGCGGCGTCCGCCAGCTGGTTTGGGCTGGCGTCAGACTGACTTGTCGGCTTCAGGTGCCGGCGAGCCGACAATGAAGCTCTGCCGGTAGTACCGCAGTTCTTCCAAGCTCTCGGTGATGTCATCGAGGGCACGATGGCCGACGTCTTTGCGGGGAGCGTTGTCGATCACGGCCGGGTTCCACCGGCGGGCCAGCTCTTTGATCGTGGTGACGTCAACCGAGCGATAGTGCAGAAACTCTTCCACCTCGGTCATGTGTACCGCCAAGAACCGTCGGTCCATGCCGATCGAGTTGCCGCACAGTGGCACCGTGCGGGCTTCGGGAATGTGTTCTTTTAGGAAGGCCAGCGTGCTGGCGGTGGCGTCGGCCAAGGTGACCGTCGACGCCTTGATCTGGTCGAGCAGCCCGGACTTGGTGTGCATGTCCACCACGACAGGATCCATGGCGGCCAGCTCGTCCTCGGTCGCCTGGAGCACCAACTCGGGTCCGGTGGCGACAATGTTCAGTTCGTCATCGGTCAGTAACGTGGCGATTTCGACGATGATGTGCTTTGCCGGATCAAGTCCGGTCATTTCGAGGTCCATCCAGGCGAGCAAGACACATACCATAGCCTGAATGAGCGTCGAAGTAATTGTTCCACTGCTTGCCCTGGATCCGGACTTGGATCCGCCAAACCGTATGCGGTCCGGTGATGCGGCGGCCGACCTTCCGGCCCGTGAGTCGGTGCGTCTGGAGCCGGGCGAGCGTTTGCTGATGCCAACCGGCTTTGCCGTCGCTATCCCTGAACACTATTGCGGCTTGATTCTGCCCCGCTCGGGGCTGGCGCTGCGCCACGGTCTCACCGTGGTCAACAGCCCGGGTCTCATTGATTCCGGCTACCGCGGGGAACTGCAGGTCATCTTGTTGAACACCGGCTCGGAGCCGGTGGAACTCGAGCGTGGCCAGCGGATAGCCCAATTGTTGATCATGCCGGTTCCCGCCGTCAGCTTTGTTGCTGCGTCGACGCTTCCGGACGGGCCAGACGAACGAGGCAGCGAGGGCTTCGGCAGCTCAGGGTGAATCGCAGGGCTAGGTTTCGCGCTCGGTTACCAGGCTGATCGTGACCGAGCCACCATCGATCTCCGCTTCACCGACCATCTCTGCCAGCTCTTCCGCTAACTGCTGGGGGTCGGCCACCGTAACCTCCGGGTTGCGTAGCACCACGGTGAGATGATCTGCCTGCCAGTCGGCTTCGACGTGAATTCGGCCGGGGCCATGTAGCGAGGCGACTACTCGGTCGACCGCCAACCGGAGTTGCTCCACGACCGCTACTTCCATTCCCAAACGCAGGGCGAGGCCGGCGACGGCCACTCGGCCGATGCGGGTGAACGTCGGAGAAGCGGGGAACGAGACCTTCAATTGGTCCTGTGTTCCGTGGGTCATCGAGGGGAGGATCCGTTTCAGGGTAGGCCGTCGTCCGGCGCCGACTTCGGGCAAGCCGATCGCCTCAGATCAGGTTGGCTGCCATCGAAAATGCGTTGGCCCGATGGTATCGAGAGAATATTGCCGAACTACCTCGCGTTCTAATCGAGCACGCCAATCGGTCTACTCGCGAACCACGTCATCGGGTTCCCGGTCCACTCTCATGCCGCAGTAGGTGGGGTGGCGAAGCATGCCGTCAGCGGGCCATTCGGCGAATTCGACCTCGACCACAACGGTCGGTTCCACCCAATGGGGCGTCTTGTCCAACGGGGGGACCTCACTAAACGGCGGACCGTCACGGGTTGTCAGTTCGGAATCGAGTCTTCGCCGCTCGTCGTCGGTCAAACCCGAACCGACCCGCCCGGCCACGATGAAGTCCGGGCCGTCCCATACCCCGACGATCAGCGAGCCGAGCCGGCCCGCCAGTCCGCCCAGGCCTTCAAGCCAGCCGCCGACGACGAACTCTTGACGCCGCCGGACTTTGATCTTCAACCAGCTCTTGGATCGACTGCCCGGCTGATAGACACTGTCGGTTCGTTTCACGACGATGCCCTCGAGATCCTGCTCTTTGGCGACGGCCAACATGGCCTCGGCCCCACCGATGCTGTACGCCGGAACCATCCAACGCGAACCGGAGTCGAGTAAATCCTCCAACAGGCGACGACGGGTCAGGTAGTCGAGGGTAAGCAGCGACTGCCCATCCAGTCGAAGCAGATCAAACACGACCAGGGCAACCGGCACATCGGCCAGCAACGCAGCCGCCGGTTTCTCCACGTGGATGCGTTGTTGTAGACGTCCGAACGACGGCCGCTCGCCGTCGAAGGCCACGACCTCGCCGTCAAAGGTGGCGTTGGTGCCAACCGCTTCGGCCAGCCCGGCCAGGTCCGGAAACGACGAGGTGACTCGACGCCCGTTGGATGACCAAAGCTCAAGTGATCCATCGTGAACGTCGGCCATGACCCTCATGCCGTCCCACTTGATTTCCGCCGCCCAACCATCGCCGGTCGGCGCCGCCGTAGTCGACGCGGCCTTCATTGGCTGAATCCACCCTTCAACCGATGCGGAATCGTTCACCTCCCCAGTATGGGCCGTCAAAACCTGGACTTGTGAGCCAGTGGAACTACGTACCCCTGGGGGCTTTACCCAGGTTCTCAACTGCTGCCAGCGAACGTCGATAGCCGTGAGGACCGAACGATTGAATCGCGTCCGGCGGCGACGAGAACAGGCACGGGAATGAAGCTCAGGCAATCGCGAGTGAGAGAGTACAAGGCGGTAGGTAGGGCGACCGCAGCCGTTGTGGCTGCCATCGCCCTAGTGGCAACCGTGCTGACCGTTGGCGCACCGCCGGCCGCTGCCGCTGCAGCGTGGGACATGACGGTGTCACGCACGTCGGCGTCGCCGGCTGACACCGGTACGACAATGGTGTTCGCCATCAACGCCCAGTGTTCGGCCCTCGACGAGGCCGTCTGTCGCAACAACGTCATCACCTGGCCCGGCGACGGGGGCGTAACCACCTACGACTACGCCTCACACCCGGCAATTGAGTCACTCACCTATGACGGCGCCAACGATGAGTGGACGCTGGACCTGAATGATTCGGTTCGAGCCGGTATCTCGCTGCAGTTCACCATCCGGGCAACGGTTAGCAACGGTGGCACGCCTGACGCCACCACCACGACCCTGGACGCCACGATCACCTCGGACAACACCGCCTCCCGCAACAACTCCGACACCGGCGAATGGAACGCCGTCGCTGAACTGGCCATTGACAAATACGGGCAGTTCGGCCCGGGCAACGACCTAATTCTCGACACCCCCGTTCGCTACTACCTGAATGTCTGTGACCCAAGCTGGGTGGAGGATGAACCCGGGCACCTGTGGGTTGAGAACGTGACCGTGGTGGACACGCTCCCGACAGACGTTGTCTACAACGACTCCTCCACCGGAGGCGTGTACGACGCAGGTACCAATTCCGTTACCTGGACCTTCGCCGGACCGATCGAAACCAACGCCTGTGACGACAGTGGACCGGTCGACCAGTGGGTCGAGGTCACCTACCCGTCATCAACCTTCAACCTGACCACCAGCGTTCAGAACGACGCCACGGTGGAGGGCTATCCGTTGGATGATGCCGTCACTCTTTTGACCGACAGCGACTCCGAGGTGCACAGCTTCGTTACGCCGTCATCGACGGGAACCGCCAGCAAAGTCGCCAGCACTCCGTTCTACAGCTACACCGACATCACCTATGCTGGTGCGCCCGCCCAGTACGCCTCAAACATGTACGCGGTCAGCACCAGTACGTCTCCGTACTACTTTGTGATGGAAGACCAGATGCCGTGTCTCACCAACGACATCGACGCCGGTCCGTCCGCCCAATATCAGAGCCTCGCCCAAGGGTCTACTTGTACCGACCCTGCTTTTCAGCCTGACCGGATCATCGAAGTCACGTTGTACCACCCCAACAAGCTGGATGGCTTCGACCGAACCGCGGCAGATGCCTTGGACACCGTACCTGTGCGATACACCACGGTCAGCGGTGCCACAGGATCAATCGACCTTGACCAAGGCTACAACGGCACTACCTACACCTATTGGCGCCTCGGGTGGGACGATGTCCTGGCCCAAACCGGTATCTCGCCAGCAGACCCTATCGCTTCCATCATCTTCGACAGCCGGGACCTTGACCTCCGGGTGTCGCCAGGGGCGAACGGGATCGTAGCCCAACTGGAACTGTATGGCACGATCGCCGACAGCACGCCGACCTATCCAATCGTGACCGCCGATCGGGTGTGGAACACCACCTACATCGATCTGTTTGAAGACAAAGAGGCGGTCACGCCGCTGGAGACGATCAGCGGCACCGACGAAGTCCTCATCGAAGATCCCGAACCGAGCTTGTACATGTACAAGTACGACTCCGGCACAAGTCCCAACAAGTACTTCTACTTCGGCTGGGACATCAACGGCTCACAGCTGCAAGACGGCGAACAGGTGGTGTTTACCGACCTTCTCCCCGCCGGCTATTCCTATGCAGGGCTCCGATATGCCGGTTTCACCCTCATGGACCCCAACGATCCCGGTGACCTCTACGCAAGTAGTTGGTATCAGTATCGGTCCTCGCCAACCGGCACGTTCTACACCTACAACTACACCGGGATTGACTCGCTGGACGATGTCAACCCTCTCAACTACATGACCATCGAGGTCATCGATGACTACAACGGCACCGGTCGTGAACTAGTTCGCGTCACCTACGACGAGCCACCCACCGGTTGGCAGGTTGGTGGCACCGACGCGGCCGGCGGCAGCCTGGCATTCTTCGTCACCCCCGGTGACCTGACCATCCCGGGCACCAATACCGCCCAGATCTATCCGACGGATCCGATCACCCAGTCAACCTTTGTCTGCTCCGGCGCTCCCTCGCTGGTCTCGGACCCTAACGATCTTGACGGCGACGGCGAACTGGCAGCTGACGACTACTGCCAGGCCTCCCGCACCATCCCCGGTGACACCGCGGCCCTTTACCTGGAGGCTGACAAGGCGGTGCAAGGCGATGGCGACGCGGCCCTCATGGGTTTCCCGGCCATCGGCCAAATTGACGAAGACGGTGGCACCGGCACCTTCCAGATCTCGTTGGAGAACAACGGTGCCGCCAGCGCCGACAACATCGTCATCTACGACGTTCTTCCCCACGTTGGTGACACCTCGATCTTGGAATCGCTGGGCGGCGCAGCTCGAGGGTCCGAGTGGGAGCCCACCTTCTTGGGCGTCGACCCGCTAACCGTTCCTTCCGGCGTACAGATCGAGTACTCGGCGTCCACCACTCCATGTACCAACGAACTGGCCACCTCCGGTACCAACCCGTACCCAACAGGCTGTACCGACGATTGGTCCACCTCACTTCCGTCCGGGGGTGCCGGTGATGTGAAGGCGCTCCGGATCACCGTGATCGACGACACCGGAGGCATGCTGTCCTTCGACCCAGGTGAAGCGTTCAACATCCAATACGACGTCTCCTATCCGACTGGTCTTCTGCCCGGCGATGTGGCCTGGAACTCGTTTGCCTACGCCGGAAGTCGGGTTGATGACGGTTCGGCCTTCCTGCCGACCGAGGTGCCCAAGGTTGGCCTCGCTGTACCCCAGGTCGACCTCGATGTCGACAAGCGGGTGTCGCCGACGACGTTGCCTGTCGGCGACCCGGCCACCTATACCATCACCATCGATCACCAGGGCGCCGTAAGCGACACCGGTGAATACACCCTTCCGGCCAGCACCGCCTACAACGTGACGCTGCTTGATGACTTCTTAGCTCAGGGCCTCACCATCGTTCCTGGATCGTCGATCATTTTCAACACCACCACCGGCCTTCCCAACGGAGCCAACTTCGACGAGTCAACCGGCGATATCACCATCGATGAAATCGGGCCGAACGACGAATTCGAATTGGAGTACCAGGCCTACAGCTCGACCGAACAGACAGTGACCAACACCGTTGAACTGCTCTCGACCGCCCCCGTCGTTGACGACGTCGACTCCACCCCCGGCAACGACGTCGGCACCGAAGACGATCAGGACCCGGCCACCGCCACCTGGGGTGTTGCCGCCATGACCTTCTCCAAACAGGTGGAGACCGCCCCCGGTTCCGGGGTGTACATCGAGGCTGATGCCACCGATAGCCTCGTCGGCCAGTACGCACCGTACGAGCCGATCAACTATCGCTTTGTGATCGAGAACACCGGTGCGCTGACGATCTCGTCGGTAGACCTCACCGATGATCTCACCGGTTTCGAGTGTGACACCTACATCGGCTCGGTGTACGCCGGGCAGACCCGGACCGTGAATTGCACATGGCCCTACGGGTTCGCGCTAGGCACCCACACCAATACCGCCACCGTGACCGGTACCTCGTACGGCACCGACTTCACGTTGACTGACACTGCAGACGTTGAGGTCACCCAGCAGTTCGACCTTGCCCTAATCGTCGAGCCTGAAGCCTCGCAGTCCGACCCGATCACCGACACTGACACCCAGGTGTCGTTTGATGTGACCGTCCAGAATCAGGGCGAGGCCGACCCGACCGGCGACGTCACCATCACCAGCTACATCCCAGCCGGGTTGTTCCTTGACGAAGCGGCCACCAACGCCGCCAACAGCGGCAACGCCGACTTCACGTTGAACCCCGATGGAACAATTGGCATCTCCAACCTGGTGGCCACCACCGGTCAAACATTCACCGTGGTCCTCACCACCGACGACCCGGCCACTGTTGGCACCACTGAAACCTTCCGCGACACCACCCTTACGTCGGTGGTGTACGGCGCTGAGATCAGCTCCGATTCGCCGCCGGCCACGCTAAGCGATCGGGACTCGACCCCTGATACCAGCGACACCGACGTCATCTACCTGGGCGAAGACAGCCACAACGACATCTCCCACTTCGGAACGGCCTACGATCAGGCCACCGAAGATGAAGACGATCACGACCGTGAAGAGATTCCGGTCTTCTCCACCTACGTG
>CALJMD010000148.1 GCA_937981915.1 uncultured Acidimicrobiales bacterium | reverse complement strand
GCCGGTCCTTTAGTGGCGGTTTGGGCGACCGGATCGAAGATGAACAGGTCGCCTCGTTTACCGATGCCGTAGAGCAGTCCGTGGACGTTGGCCACGTCGGCGGGACCGGATTCGGTGGTGTCCATGCCTTCGACTCGGGTTGCCGCCATAGTGTCAACGTCAATGGCATGCCAGTTCTTGCCACCCCTGGAGGCGTACAACAAACCGTCATCGCCAAAGTCGCCGGTGTAGGCTCCGGCAGCTCCGCCTGATGACCCGATGTCTTCAATGTCACCGTCGGCGTCGATTCGCAGCACTGTCTTGGATTGCACGGCGTACAGGAAGTCATCGGCGGTCCGGTAGGCCATGGCGTTGAAGTTGTTGTGATTCTCTCCGATGTCGGTGTAGACACCGGTTTCAGCGTCGAAGGTCTTCAGCTGACCGGCGATCACTTGATAGAACTCGGAGGAGCAGGTGAACGGTGCGTCAGCCACCCCGTTCTGCGCATCGGCTGGCGCGATGGCCAGTGGTACCACTGCCGCTGCGGCGGCTAGAGCGATGACCAGCCTTCGTGCTGGCCTACGTGGCGTGGGTTGCGGGGCGGTGAGGGGCGTTCCGGTGTCGGACGCGCCTGCTGCACTGCGACTCATTTCGATCTCCGAGGTAGTTGGGCGTACAGAGCAGTTTTCGGCTCGATCGAAGCGAACCTTGACTGTGACGTCAGTCCTGTGGCGCCCGGGCGGGCGACCCTGGGCGGCGGCTACTGTCGATGTGCATGATCAATGGATTCCACACGGTTGTTTACTCCGACGATGCTGCGGCCACCAGGGCATTCTTTCGTGACGTCCTCGAGCTCTTTCACGTCGATGCCGGTGACGACTGGCTGATCTTCCGCACCCCTCCCAGCGAGCTTGGGGTTCATCCCACGGCCGGCCCTGACGGCGAGTCGTGGGGCACCGTTGGAGTCCATCAAAGCTCGCTGATGTGCGATGACATCACCGCCACGGTCGCTGAGCTGAAAGCGAAAGGCGTTGAGTTCACCGGTGATGTCATCGATGAAGGCTTCGGGTTGACCACAAGGTTCCTCGTACCGGGCATGGGTCAGATGCAGCTATACCAACCGCGCCACCCGGTGGCCTACGGGACAGACTGACGCGATGATCGAGGCAAGGGTCGATTGGCGGGGTCCGTTTACAAACGAGGAAGTTCAACGAGTGCACGATCGGGCGTTCAGAATCGAGACGCCGAACCCGACTGATCCGTGGGACAAGTGGCTAGATCGGCACAGCCTCGGCTGGGTTACCGCTCGCACCAATGGTGATCTAATTGGGTTTCTTAATGTCGTAACCGATGGCGGTATCCATGCCTGGCTACAAGATGTTGTAGTTGAGCCCGACCAGCAGCGGCGAGGGATCGGCAAGATGATGGTTGATCTAGCGGCCGAGAAGTCCAGCGGCGCGGGATGTGAATGGCTACACGTGGACTTCGACGAAGATGTCGCGCCCTTCTATTTCGATCAGTGCGGGTTCCAGTCCACGGCTGCCGGATTGCGGTATCTGCGTTAGACGCCGGTGGGGTGGGAGTCGCCGATCAGTCCTGCGGCCGCAGCGTTTGCAGGTAGGGGTTGGAGAACTTGCTGGTGGGGTCGTAGCGGTCGACGACAGCCAGGAAATCGTCTAGGCGGTCGAAGCGGTCGGCCAGCACCCCTCGACTGACGGCGGACAGCTTGCCCATGTGGGGGCGAACGTGAAACGGGGATAGCGCGTTCTCGATTGGCTGTAGTAGCGCTCGCACTTCGTCGGGGTGCTTCTTCCAGGTGAACCCGATGCTGAACGTGTCGCGCCCGTAGGCCGGGCTGAGCCACAGGGCGTCGGCGGCCACCGTGCGCAGTTCGAAGCCGTGCAGGTGGGGGTCGATGTCCTCTCCCATGTCCCGCAGCGCCCGTAAGGCATCAGCGGCGTCCGCCCGGGCCACAAACCATTCGCTCTGCAATTCGTCGCCGGCCACCGACGGTTCGACATCGGGACGAAAGTGGGCGAGGCGCTGCGACCACGGTCCGGGGACACCCAGCGGGGTTGCTGCCGGATTGCGAGCAACCGGCTCGTCGTACAGCGTGGCCCCGAACATGGTGGGCGGGCGCTCGGGAACAATTGGGTCGCCGGAGTGGTCAACGTCGAGTCGATGTTTGAGCCAGAACGAACGCAAGTTGTCAGACGAGAAGTTGCCGCCCACGTTTACGCTGTAGGCGCTGGCCATGATCTCGTCCAGGTTGTCGAGAAACACCTCCCAAGGGGCTCCCAGGTAGACGTCTTGTAGAACGTCGAATGACGGCTCGACTTCAAGGGTGACCTGGGTGATCACGCCGAACGCTCCGAGGCCGACGGCCATGGCGGCGAGGTCGCCGCTTGATTGACCGACCTGTCGGAGCGAACCGTCGGCGGTGATCAGCTCCAATTCAATGATGGCGGCCGACAGAACCTTGTTGGTGTCGCCCGAGCCGTGGGTGCCGGTTGCGGTCGCTCCGGCAATGGAAATGTGCGGCAGTGACCCCAGGTTTCGTAGCGCCACCCCTTCGGATTCGAGAGCGTCGACCACCACGCTGTAGGTGGAGCCGGCGGGAACCGTGGCCGTCATGGCTTGATGGTCGACGGTGATGCCAGTGTCGAGCCCGGTCATGTCGAGCAGTATCCCGCCGGGCGAGTCGGCCACTGTGGAGAACGAGTGGCGGGTGCCGAGAGCCTTCACCCGATCGGCGGCTGCCACCAGGCCTTGTGCCTGCCCAACGGTGGTCGGGTAGTGAACCTCGGCAGCCGAGTACCTCAGTACGCCGCACCAGTTCCGCTCCATTCCGGCAGGCTAGCCGGACCGGCTGGGGCCTAACTCGAACCGATGGCCAGGATGTTGCCTTCGGAGTCTTTAAACCAGGCTGTCTTCTCACCGTCGGGCGACACCAGTACGCCGTCCACGGTTCGGAAGTCGTCGCCGTAGTCGTAGCTTTCGAACACGACGCCTCGATCCTGCAGTTGGGCGAAGACGGTGTCGAAGTCGTCGACTACGAGGCGGGCGGCGGTGGCGTCGTTGCGCCCGGCGGTCCACGATTCGTACAGACCGAATCGTGAGGTGCCGGTGTCGTAGTACAGCTCCGAATCGACGTGAGTGAGAGTGGTTGGATCATTCACCGGTTCGCCGCCGTGTTTGTACGGTTCGAGGCCGAGCTTCTCGGCGTACCAGCGACGGGCCCGGTTCATGTCGGCGGCCGGCAGTTCGGCGTAGAAGGTGAACGTCATAGGCCCGATCCTACTTGTGGGCTCCGTTCGCCTGCCTGGCCTTTAGTGCGGATGCAGTTGAGGTTGGTGGGCCGGTCGCGACCCGGCGACGCGGAGGGTTGAACTAGGCTTTTGTCGTGGCGGTTGAAGAACGAACCAGACAGGTCGACGTTGAGCCGGTGTCGATTTCGGCTGCCGTAGCTTGGCTGGTCATTGTGCCGGTTGCCGCCTGGTGGTCCTGGGTTCTGTTTTCGTTCGCTCGGGCTCAGGCGTTCATGGCTGACTGCGATGTCTGTGTTTCACCCAACTACTTGGAGACAAGAGAGGCATTTTCCGCCGAGGGAATCTACAACGCAACTGCGAACGCCGGCTGGCTGGCGTTGATACCGGCATCGATCATTACCATGCCATTGTCGGTGCTGGCCGCGGTGCTTCTGGCCCGTAACGAACCGAGCCGTTGGCGGAACGTCGGTCTGACACTGGCGGTAGCGGCAGTGGTCGTCCCGTTGGTGTTTATGGTCGTGGCTCAAGATCAGATCAGCTGGATTTCCGACTTCACCGACTAAGCGTGCGGTGGTCTACACCACCTCTTGAACCATGGCTACGTGCATGGCGGTGAGAGGGTCGTCGAATTCGGCGAAGGCTGCGGCCCGCTCGGGTGACGCAACGTATTCCTGTTCGGCGGCGGCGAAGTCTCCCGGATGAGTGACCGACCAGATGAACTGATTGGTCTCGCGGTCGGCGTAGGCGAAGTTGACGGTGAACCCGTACTTCTCCCGAACGGGAACGAGCGCCGGGAACCACTCGATGAAATAGTCGAGTTGCCCGTCGGCGACCTCATAGCGTCGTAGTTGCGTGGCCATCCGCCCGACCGTAGCTGCTGGCGATGAGGCCCGCCTAGAAATGGAGAAGCTGTCTAGTTCGGGATGTCGGGGTGGGACGAGTTGAACTGGTCAAGCTGAGCGACCTGATCGCTGACGTCGTCACAACTGCCTAGCTGGGCGTACATGCGGTCCGGGACGAACAGCTCTGCTCTTAACTCCGATAGCTCCCACTGTTCCTGATTTACGATTGGTGTGCCGTTCTCCTCCGCCGATCCAATGGCGCTGGTGTTGACATCCAACACGACCGAGTCGCCTTGCATCTCGGTGGTTACCCGACCGGCGAACACTTGGATCGAGTCCAGGTAAGCCAAGACACCGGTGAAGGTCGTGGCGGCGGCGTCCATGTCGAGAATCAGAGCTTCACCGGCGTGAATGTAGCAGGAGCGTCCTGCGGCGATTGCCGGCGGTGAGTCGGTTGCAAGCTGCTGGCCGACCAGAGCATCGATTTGTTGCACCCGTTCGGTCACGTCTGAGCAGGGAACTAAGGTGTAAACGGTTCCGTCAGCGGTAGTGATGGTGGTGGCGTCGCCCTGCCACTCTTCGGCCGTTGTTGGACTGCCGCCGTCTTCGGCTGCCCCAACCGGGGTGATGTTCATCCCGAACGTCGCCTGGGGGGCTCGTGGGACGGTGAGTCGGGTCCCGGTAAGAGCAGAGACCGAGTCGCCCACGGCCAAGGCCCCGGTGAGGGAGACCCGTTCGGCGTCGGTGAAGTCAATGATCATGATGTCGTTACCGTTGGCCAGACACTGTCGTTGGTCCACAGCCTGTTCATCCGAGATGGGGGTGACCTGGTCGCCGAGCACCCACACAATTCCGACGCTCGGGAACTCCACTTCGATCCACTCGGCGTTGTCCACCAGGGCTCGGCGACCGGTGGATGTCATCTGGTCGGTGGCGTCCAGTGTGGCGAGCGCCTCGTCGCCTCCGGGGAGCCGCTGCAGGACAGCTGATCCGGTTTCCAGCGGCGAGTAGGTTTCAGCCTGAATAGGAGGTGTGGTGTCACCTAACCGAACCAACTGATCGGCCCTGAGCCAGGCGGTGTCTGCTCCGAGAAGGTCAATTTGGATTCGTTCGACGCCGTCGACGCTCACCCGGGAACCGGTCGACAGTACTGCTAGTGACCGAGCCGCATAGGCGGCGGTGTCGTCGCCGTCGTCGGGGGCGAATCGAATTTCGGCCTCGGTGGTCGGAGTCCACCATGCCGGCTCGGAGTCTGATAGCTGAACCACTCCGGTGCTCTCGCCGTCTGACTCAACTGCTTGTGAGTCGTCGGGGCCGCTCTGACTGTCGGTGGGAGCCGGGCCTTCGTCGTCGGACTCGTCGGGGACTTCGACCGATTCGGTGGTCTCGTCCGCGGCGTCAGATTCCGAGGCTGTGGTCTGAACGTTGTTGTCGCCGAGGCTGTTGAAGGCAATGGCGCCTCCGGCGATGAGGACGACGGCTGCGGCAGCGGAACGCCATGCCGCGCCACCGCCCCATCGAAGGTTGCGTCGCTCTCGAGCGGCCGACAAGTCGATGACGGCTGCACCGTCGTCGTCCTCTTCTTCTAATTCTTCTTCGCCGTCTTGTCCTTCTTCTTCCGCCAGAGTGAGGGTTTGGTCTTCGGCGGTCTCATCAAGACGGCCTCGCAGGTCATCCCAGAAGTCCTCCCGAGGTTCGGGGACTTCGCCCATGAGGAATGCAGAGAGATCGTCGTCGTTCATGACTGCTCCTCCCATCTCGAAATGCGGTTTCTGGTTCGGCTGATTCTGGAGGCGATGGTTCCTCGGGACTCGCCGAGAATCTCGGCTGCGTCGTCGTAGCTGTAGCCCAGTCCGGTTACCACCATCAACGTGGCCCGTTCTTCGGGAGACAGCTGGTCCATCACGTCGCCTAGCTCGACTCGGTCGATTCCCTGTGAGGCGGCATCGGATGTGCCACCGACGTTGCGCATTGCGTCGAGATCGGAGTGACGTCGCCGTCCCTCGTACCGTACGAAGTCGATAGCGGTCCGGTAGATGATCGAGTGCAGCCAGGTGGTCATGGATGATCGGCCGTCAAAATCGGGAAGGGCACGGAACGCCTTCTCGTAGGCGCTTTGCATAATGTCGTCGGTTTGCTCGGCGTTGCGCACAACGGCCCAGGCCACGCCTCGTAGTTTGCGGTCGTTGGCCCGCACAAACGTCTCGAACGCCTGGACATCGCCCGCCCGAACTGCGGTCCCCGTGTCCTCCATTAGGAGTGCCATGGTACTTGTGACGGCATATATCGGTGCTTGTTTGCATGGACCTGGAACTTTCTAGTCGAAGGGGGTTGGTGTCGCTGAAGCCCCGGAGACAGGTCTACCCCGATCGACTATCGATCGAGGTACACCTTGGCTTGGCTTGAGCTGGAGCGGCGAGGCCTACGGCATCTCGGGGTAGCTGCCGACCAGGCGGTCAAGCTGGACAACCCGTTCGCCGAGGTTGTCACAGTCGGCGACCTGGGCGAACATGCGGTTGGGATTAGGGACAAAGAGTTCGGCCCGCTGGTAGGACAGGTCCCACTGCTCTCGGTTGACGATCGGGCCGCCGTCTTCCTCCGCCGAACCGAGTGGGCTCACGTTGACCTCCACCAACACCCTGTCTTCTAACGTTTCCTCGGTGATCCGGCCGGCGATGGCTTCGACCGAGTCAAGATACGTGCGGGCTCCGGTGAAGCTACTGGTGGCGAGATCGGTCGTGATAACGAGTACGTCGTCACCCTGGATGTAGCAGGTTCGAACCGTTCCCATGTCTGTCGCCGAGGTGGGCATGGGAGGATAGTTGTCACCGACGAACTGCTGAAGTTCGGTGATGCGGGCGCTGTCTACGTCGACGCAGGAGAGCGCGTTGAGCGAGCTTCCGTCCAGGTTGAACATCGAACCGTCGCCGTCAGCCACCCAGCGTTCATGGGTGACCGAGTCGCCGCCGTCTTCAGCTGCGCCGACTGCGGTGACGCTGACGTTAAAGGAGATGGGCTGCTGCGAGTCGGGCCCGTTGGCGTAGTCGCCACTAACGGCAATCACTGAGTTGCCTCGGGTGATGACACCAGTGAACGGTGCCATATCTCCGCTGGGAAGGTTGAGCAGGGCAAGGTCGCCCGCCGCGTTGTCGAAGCAAGACAGTTGGCCGTAGTCGAACGCATCCTCGTCGGATCCGGTGTCGGTGTCGGTGTCTTGTGCGTCGTCAGACGATTCGTCGGAGTTGACGGTTGTCGGCGTGGCCGGTGCGTCCGCGGTGTCTGAATCAGGTGTCTCTGACTCAGCAGCGTCCGATTCAGCGGTGTCTGACTCAGAAGGGTCTGACTCAGAAACGCTTGATTCGTCAGTGTCCGACTCGGCCGTGTTCGACTCAGAGACGCTTGATTCGTCAGCGTCGGCGACGGCGGCGTCGATAGTGGCTACTGCATCGTCTTGGGTTGTGCAGGCGCTGGCGGCCAGCAGGATAGCGATTGCCAGTGTGGCGCTTCGCCCGAGCTTGTTAAAAGTGCTGTCGGTGTTGTTCTTCAAGATCATCGTTCCGCTCCCTACATTTGGGTTCGTGTTTCTGGGTTGATGAGCTTGAGACGGGGGTGCCCCCGGAATGTTTGCACTGAATTCAGATTTTTCGGAATTCGGATTTTTCTCAGAAAGTGACTTGAAGTGTGTATGGCTGCGGGCGCGGCAACGTGGCGCAGCCCGAATCTTCGGGCCACGCCACGTGGGGATCCGCCTGTGCGACTAGCCGCGGGCGACGGTTACGACAGTTCCGTCAGCAGCAGTCCAAGACACTGACCGCACCTTGTTTCGATTGGAGGTGCTGAATGAACAGGATGATGCACCGGCAGCAATGGTGCATCCACCATTGCCGCCGGTGGACCAGGTTCCCGTTGTTGTGTCGCCGGCCTCGCTGTTGAAGGTGATGGTTGCGCTCCAAGTCTTCCCGGATCGACTTGTTGAGGTGGTGTAGGTCGAGGCGGGTGGTGGTGGTTCGCCTGGCCCGCCCCCGTCGCCACCTTCGATGAGCGTCGGGGTGTAGGTGGACACGTCCATGAGTCGTTCGGTCGTGCCGTCACCGGAGTCATCGGTCCAGTTGAGGTTGCCGTCGTTGATCAACTGGCCGTAGAGAGCGAACACGTCAGCGGCGTTCGATGGGTTGTTGACGCTAGCCAGAAGGGCGAGGCCACCGGCGGCGTGAGGTGACGCCATCGATGTTCCGGAGATAGTGGCGTACGAACCCCGCTCGATCGGGTAGGTCGAGCGAATGCAAACGCCGGGGGCTGCAATGTCAACGGCGTCGCCGTAGTTGGAGAATCCGGCCAGAGTGTCGTCCTGATCGGAGCGACAGGTCGGGCTACCGAGTGCTCCGGGTGCCCCGTCGAAGTCGGCCAAGGCGCTGACAGTCAGCACGTTGTCGAAAGCGGCCGGGCTGTAACCGGATGCAGGCGCTGCACTGTTCCCGGCGGCGACGGCGAAGGCCACGCCGGCGTCAACCGCTCCCTGGATGGCTTCGTACTGTGCTTGGCTGTAGCCGCCACCTCCAAGGCTCATGTTGGCCACCTCAATGGTGTTGGCGTTAGCGGCCACCCAGTCGATACCGGCGACCACCCAGGAGGTGTAACCCGATCCGCTGGAGCTGAGAACCTTGACGGCATGAACGCGGGCCCCGGGGGCGACGCCGACTACGCCGGTGTCGTTGTCGATGGCGCCGATGGTTCCGGCCACGTGGGTGCCGTGGTACTGGTCGTCGTCGCCGTCGCCGCTGCAGCCGTTGTTGGAGGCGCAGTTGGTGCCGGCTACAGCGTTGAGGTCAGGGTGTTGCAGGTCGATGCCGGTGTCGATGACGGCCACGTCAACGTCGACTCGGAAGTCGTCGGTTCCATCAATGTCGATGGCCGGGTTGGAGTCGGCGAATACCCGCTCGATGCCGGTCGGGTTGTCCTGGGCGGCCAGTTGTACCTCGGTGTCCACTTCGACGTAGGCCACGTTTGGCAGGTTGGCGATTCGCTCTGCCGCTTGGGCCGGGACAGAGATAGAGAATCCTTTCAGGGCGTTTGAGTACACATGTCCGACTCTGCCTCTGGTGGCTTGAGCGGCGGATTGAGCGGCTTCGTTGGCGTTTGTGTTGGCGTTGAGCACGACGATGAGATCAACCCGTTCTTCAGGTTCAGCATCGGCGGGTGAGCTGGCCAAAGTGGCCATGAGCATTACTGCCACGCCGATAAGCGCGGCAAAGAGACTTCGTTGCATGGATTGGTGGTTCCTTCAGTTGAGCGGCGGTTCCACCGGGGCCTGAACGTGGGCGTTTGGCTCCGGCGGGGACGGTTCAAAGATGAACGGTCGATGGGCACGCTAGCCCATGACCGTTCGCCCTGTCGATGGCCTTAGCGGATCCTTAACCGGCTGATGGCCGAGCGCTTGTG
>CALJMD010000147.1 GCA_937981915.1 uncultured Acidimicrobiales bacterium | reverse complement strand
GCGTCGAGAACCAGATCACGATGGTCGTACACAAACCATGAGGCGACGACCATCAACAGGGTCAGACCGAACTTCACCTGATCCCTTCGACCCAAAAAGCCAAAAGCTGAGCCATACGGCCCAGCCTTCAGCGAGTTCTGTTGTGAAGTTGTTGACTACTCAGGTACGTCGATGAAGATGCACTCACCGGGGCATTCTTCAGCCGACTCGATGACCCGTTCAAGGCCGCCCTCGGGAACCCGAGCCATACCTTCGGCGCCAGCGGGGTGCGCAGCGCCGTCGAACAGTTTTTCGGCGCCGAAGTTTTCGGTCGCCTCTTTCACGTAATAGAGCCCGTCATCCATCCCGAAGAATACGTCGGGGGCGATTTCGGCACACAGGCCGTCGCCGGTGCACAGATCCTGGTCGATCCATACTTTGATGTCTGACATTGCTGTAGCTCCTGTCTCAGAGGTGGCTGCTACGCCGTTTAGACGATGTAGTTGCGCCCGTCTGCACTGCGTTCCGTCGTCCGGGCACATACCCTACGCCGGGGCCCCTACTGGTGTAGTTGCCGAACTGTAATCTACTTGATTCTATCGGCGTGAAATCGGCAATCCCTAAGGACCTTGTCGACCCCATGGCACAAGTCACCAAACCGATACAGCGCCATGGCAGCGCTCTACGGGGCTGGACTACGATGCTGGGACAGTCATGGGCCAGAAACTCTCAAATACCGAATCGTTCATGTGGGCGTTGGGCGACAACCCCAACTTGGCCTCAACCATGGGTTTGGTGGTGATTCTGTCCGACACCCCGGACCGCCAACGAGTCCGAAACACCATCGGTGGGTTGTTGACCACCGTCGATCGGCTGCGCCTGCGAGTGGCTGAATCCGGCAACCCGGTGTCACCTTCGCAGACATTGGAATGGGTGCCCGACGACCAGTTCGACCTCGACTACCACCTGCGCTTCTCCCGCCTCGACACACCTCGACCGGTCGGACCGTCCAATCCAAAACTGTTGGCGCTGGCCGCCCAATTCATCAACGACCCGTTCGACCGCACACGCCCACCGTGGCAGTTTCATTTGGTGTCGGGTTTGACCGGTGGCCGCTCCGCCCTGTTGGCCAAACTGCATCATTCGATCTCCGACGGCATGGGCATGGTTCGCCTTGGCCTCAACCTGCTCGACTTCGAAGCCGACGCCCAACCCAAGCCGGAACCCGATCTGCAGGCGGTATTTGCCACCGCCACAGCAAGCCCAGGAGACGCTGAGGACACTGACGCCGAAGAGTCTTCAGAATCGGACGATGATGGCGACACCGGCATCAACCCACTGGGAGGACTGCAGCGCCTTTGGGACACCACTGAAGGCATCGTTACTTCGGTCCGGGCGGCCGGTGTGTCGCTCACCGGTGGACCAAGGCCATCGGAGCTGTGGTCAACCCGCTCACGCAATCGACGCTACGAGGTAGTGGTGGAGTCGCTGGAGGCTATGAAAGCCCAAGCTCACCACCACAACGTGACCATCAACGATCTCTTTGTCACCGCCTGCGCCCAGGCGGCCTTTCACTACCACACCGAGAACGGCGTCGAGCTCGAACACGTTCTGGCCACCGTGGTCATCAATCTCAGTCCGCCCGATGTTGGCGGCGGACCGTCAGCCGACGAAGAAAACGCCTTCCTACCGGTCGCGCTCGAAATACCAGGGGTCGGGGCCGATCTCGACCAACGGCTGACGGCGGTACGAGCCGCCATCCGAGAAAAGCGAGAGATGCTGACCGGCAAATCGTCCGCTCTCGACTCGCTCGCTTCGCTGGGCAATATTGTCCCGCCCGCGGTGACGGCAAAGATGATGGTCGAACAAGCCGGTCGAGTCGACTTCGCTACCAGCAATGTGCCCGGCCTGCCGCTCCCGGCATGGTGTTCAGGCAGCGAAGCCGAAGCAATGTTCCCGGTCGGCCCGGTCACAGGAACAGCATTTAACGCCACGCTACTCAGCTACGCCAACCGGTCCTATGTCGGCCTCCACATCGATCCCGCCGCCGTCGACGACACCGAACTTCTGGCCAAAAGTCTGGGTCGAAGCTTCCGTGAGCTGGGCGTAGCTCGGCTGTAAAGACCTTCGCTGATTACGAATTCGGCAGCGACTGAGCACCAGCCCACTGAGGTGAGTACTTTTGGGGAGGTGAACTCTGCCAAAGATTCCTCCTCCACCTTCTCGGACGGAGTCTCAGAGACGGCCCCGCCGCCGTCGCGGTCAGCTCTCCGGGACCAGTTCCCAAATCTCTACGCTTCGACCAAACGGTTCACCGTCGGCGTGCCCAGAAACTTCACGTTCGTCGACGACGACACCGCTGTGTTGTTCCTGCGTTCCCGCCAACCGGGTGACGCGGCCATGGCCCTTTGGGAACTCAATATCGAAAGTGGGCTGGAAACAAAGCTGGTCGATCCCGCCGACCTGCGCAACACCACCGACCAGGATCTCCCCCCGGCCGAACAAGCCCGCCGTGAACGGGCCCGTGAACTGGCATCGGGAATCGTCTCGTACTCACACGACCGAACCGCCGACTCTGTCTGCTTTTCCCTCGACGGAAAGCTCTGCCTACTCAACCGCCGCACCAACACCGTCACTAGGCCGAGCGTGGCCGAGCCGGTATTCGACCCTCGCCTCAGCCCCGACGGCCGGTACGTGGCGTACGTGTCGGCCAGAGTCGGCAGCGAAAACGCTCTTCGCCTCCTCGATCTCAACGACCCCGATTCCGACCGCACCCTGGCCCACGACAGCGACCCGCTGGTCAGTTTCGGTCGAGCCGAGTTCGTAGCCGCCGAAGAAATGCAACGCTCCCGCGGTTTCTGGTGGAGCCCCAACAGCGACCAACTGCTGGTCACCGAAGTGGACGAGAACCTAGTGTCCGAATGGTGGCTGAGCGACCCCGCCCATCCTGGTGTCGCTCCCCGTTCCATTCGATTTCCCACACCGGGAACGCCAAACGCGCTCGTCGGATTGTCCCTGGTCGACCTCGACGGCAGCCGCCGTCAGGTCGACTGGCATGAACAACACGAGTACGAATATCTGGCCGACGTTCGCTGGTCGGAATCCCACCCTCCTCTCGTTATCCGACAAAGCCGTGACCAACGCACCGTGTCGATCGCCGAGTTGGATCCCGACACACTCGAGCTGAGCGAACGACGGCGGATAACCGACGACACCTGGGTCGAGCTACAACCGACCGCTCCGGCCTGGTCTCCGCAAGGTGTCCTGACCATCGAAGACGTCGTGCCCCTGCACCAGCCGGGAGTTCGTATGTCCAAGCCCGGCTGTCGCACACTGATGCTTGACGGCCGCCAACTGCTGGCCGACGCCTTCAACGTCAAAAGCATTGTCGGCGTTGTCGGCAGTGAGACGGCCGGCTACCAGGCCGTCCTCACTATTTGGACCGACCCCACCGAAATTCACCTGGCCACCGTCGACCTGCCATCGGCAGTGTCCGGAGCCAACCCGCAGCGACCCCGACTCCTTACCAGCGAGCCAGGGGTCCACAACGCCGTCGTCGGCACCGACCGCGAGCTTGGCCGATTACTGGTCGTGTCATCGGTGCCCGATCGAGCCGGAGCGTCGTTCGCTGTTCACCAACTGGGAGGGTCCGCACCTAGGCAACCCACCACTGACTCGACGCTCGGCTCGGCAATGGCAGCGGTCAGCAACACGTCAGTTTCGCCCGGCCTGGAAGCGGCCCCGTTGTTTTATCGCCTCGGAGCCGACCGGCTGGAGAGCGCCCTGTTCTTCCCGTCGGACTACGACGGTTCGACCAAACTGCCAGTCCTGCTGGACCCCTACGGCGGACCGCACGCCCAGCGGGTACTCAAAAGCCACAACAACCACCTGGTCTCCCAATGGTTCGCTGAACACGGCTACTGCGTACTGGTAACCGACGGCCGAGGCACACCGGGCCGCGGGCCGCTGTGGGAACGCAAAGTGTGGGGCAACCTGGCAGACCCCGTGCTGGAAGATCAGCTGACCGCGCTCGATGCCGCCGGCTCTGAGTTCGACTTCTTGGACTTGGAACGGGTCGCTATTCGCGGCTGGTCGTTCGGCGGATACCTTGCCGCCCTGGCGGTCATGCGCCGACCGGACCGATTCACCGCCGCCATCGCCGGTGCCCCGGTCACCGACTGGAGCCTGTACGACACCCACTACACCGAGCGCTACCTGGGCCAACCGACCCTCTACCCCGGCAACTACGAAAAGACCAACCTGCTCAAAGACGCCGCACGATTGTCCCGACCGCTCATGTTGATTCACGGGCTTGTCGACGACAACGTGGTCGCCGCTCACACGCTGCGGCTCAGCGCCGCCCTGTTGGCCGCCGGTAGTCCCCATGAAGTTCTGCCCCTATCAGGGGTCACCCACATGACGCCACAAACCATGGTGGCCAAGAATCTGCTTCTCCTCCAGCTACAGTTCCTGAACCGGCACCTAGGTTCCGGCCAACCACAACCGGCCGACCGGTAGGGCTGGGAAAGGCAAGACCGGCGTGGCTCTCGACGACCTCGGCCGACTGGCCCCCGATCTTCACTCGCTGGGGTGGACGGCCGAACACGACGCCTGGGCCGCCGACTTGGGCGACGAGCCCGGCACGTTAGGTCGGGTCGCTCGTGTAAGCCGCGGCTACAGCCTTGTCTTCACTGACGGCGACGCGGTCATGGCCGCCTCATCCTCAACCCACACCCGAACCGATCTGGCCCCCGCCACCGGCGACTTTGTTGCCGTGCACGACGACCAAGACGACGGACCCTACATCGCTGACATCAGCCCTCGAACCAGTGCCCTGATGCGCAGAGCGTCAGGACGGGTTCCCGAACCCCAAGTCTTGGCTGCCAACATCGACCTGGTCTTCGTGATGCACGGCCTGGACCGGCCCATCAACCTTCGACGGATCGAACGACAACTCGTCATCAGCTGGGACTCTGGCGCTCAACCCGTCATCCTTCTGACCAAAGCCGACGTGGCCGATGCTCGTGACGAGACCGTCGAATCGGTAGTCGCCGTGGCTGGCGACGTACCCGTGATCACGCTTTCAAACGTCACCGGCGAAGGCGTCGACGAGATGGAAGGACTGCTCACTGAGCAGACCACGGCGGCCATGTTCGGGCTCAGCGGCATTGGCAAATCGACGTTGGTCAACCGACTCTCGGGCGGAATAGTTCAACGCACCGGCGAGGTTCGAGCCGCCGACCGGAGGGGTCGACACACCACCGTCACCCGAGACCTCATCCCGATCCCCGGCCACGGGCTGATCATCGACACACCGGGAATCAGGGAAATCGGGTTGTGGCAGTCATACGAGGGAATGGAACGGACCTTCCCCCGGATTGAGGAAGCG
>CALJMD010000146.1 GCA_937981915.1 uncultured Acidimicrobiales bacterium | reverse complement strand
GTGTGCAGAGTCGACTGGTTGAAACGGACGGCAAGCACGTCAACCAGAGCAGGGTCGACCGACAGCGACCCGCAGCCGGGACGGTGCTCGGGTAGGTCAACGCCAAGACCGGCGATGCCGGTGAACGATTCCCACTGGGATCGGGACCAGCCAACGGTGCGTTCGACCTCGCGGCCGTGTTCGAAGCGAAGCAATGTCGGCACGGTCTCGATGTTGTGGTGCCACGAGAACGAGAGCTTGGTGTCGTCGACCGGAGAAGCGCCAAAGGTCGGGAACGTTTGGTCGTCTTGACTGTAGACGGTCAACCCGGACCCCCCGGATGAAAGCTCGGAGTGGACTTGCGCTAAGACCGGTTCCACCAACTCACATGTCGGGCAGTCTCGTTTGACTACCGCCACCAGTCCGTGAGGTTCCGCCGGCCCCTCGAGGGCTGGCTGAGCGGGCGCCGACGTTGAAGCTGTCACAGTGGCAATGCTATTGCACGCTGGTGGTCCAGGCCAGATTGAATCAGCTTCAACACGCGTGTGCTCGTCTATGATCGGCGGAATGAGCGAAGAGTCCGATAGCCAGCCCGACATCGACCCCGGTGAGTTTCGCCGTGTGCTGGGTCACTTCCCGACCGGCGTGACCGTCGTAACGTCCACTGGTACCCCTGGTGCCGATCGGCCGGTGGGTGTCGCCATTGGTTCGTTTGTGTCGATCTCGCTTGACCCGCCGCTGGTCGGCTTCTTCTTGGGTTCGAACTCGGGCAGTCTCGCTCCAATTGTCGATGCCGGTTCGTTTTGCGTGAACGTTCTTTGTCACGATCAGATCGAGTTGTGTGGCGTGATGGCATCGAAGGCTGAAGACAAGTTTGACGGCGTGGCAACGTCGGCGGCCGCTGGCAGCGGAGCCCCGATGCTGCCCGACGTTCACGCGGTCATAGATTGTGCGGTTGAGCGAGTGGTCGATGCCGGTGACCATCAGCTGATCGTTGGTCGTGTCCTGAGCCTCGACACCGTTCGAGACGAGTCGCCGATGGTCTTCTATAAGGGGCAATACGGATCATTTAGCGGGTAGTTCCGTGTATCGATAACGCGCCTGCTGCGTGGTTCTCTTGGGGTCATGGAGAGCGCCCACCTTTCTTCGCCCCTCGCAGGCTTTCAGCAATCGGCAACTCACGACGCCCCGTCGGATACGACCGAGCGTCGAGTCGCCCCTGATTCGATCACGTTTCGACCCGGAGCGGTCGTAGCCGTCGTCATCTCAATGGCGGCGGCCTGGTATTGGGTTCCCGAGTTGGTGTACCTCCTCGGCTTCCTAGGTGTCATCATCGTCACCCACGAAGGTGGGCATTTTGTCGCCGCCCGAGCGGCCGGCATGCGGCCGACTGAGTTCTTCTGGGGCTTCGGTCCCGAGGTCTTCGCGGTGACTCGCGGTGACTGTCGCTACGGGATCAAGCTTTTGTTTCTCGGCGGCTATGTCAAGTTGGAAGGTATGACTCCGACCTCCGAGTTGCCGGAAGGTTTCAGCGAAGCGGACACCTTCCGTCGAGCTAGCCATCGAGGGCGGCTGATGACGATTCTGGCCGGACCTTTGGTGAACATTGGCATGGCTATCGCCGCCTTCGCCGTCGTGAAGTTGGCGGGGGGAGCGGGGCTCGTCACAGCGCTGGCTGCCAGCCTCTCGATCGTCTGGCAGATCATCTCGCTCACCGGTCTTGCTCTTTGGCAGCTGGTAGCCGACCTCGGAACCTACGTTGCCGCGGTGTTCGACGCATCAGGCCAGACGGCTGCACCGGTGCGCTTCTTGTCCCCGGTCGGGCAGGCTCGCTTCAGCGGGCAAGCCGTCGACATGGGGGCTGACGGCATGCTCTTGTGGTTCGGCGTACTGTCGTGTGCGGTCGGCGTAATCAACCTGGTTCCACTGCCTCCGCTCGACGGCTCACACGCCGTTGTGGCGATCGCCGAAGGCGCCCTGCAACGAGTGCTTGGTCGACCGGTGGAGCTAAACGTCGCCAAGCTCCTTCCGCTGGCCTATCTGACCATCGGTGTCTTGTTGGCTATCTCGCTGTCAGCACTGATTCTCGACGTTCGCGACCTGCTGTAGACAAGCAGTCACGGGCTCACGTCAGCCCGAACGGAGCTGACGTGACACCGGCTATTGCGTGTCGAGTTCGCGAAAGGCTTCGGCCAATCGACCTTCGGGCAGTTGGCCTTGTTCGGCCAGTCGTTGGCCCCACTGGCGCATCATCTCGTCGAGATTGTCGCGGTGACCCACCTGAGACTCATGCGATCGCAGGGCCGCCATCTTCCGGTCGAATACCTCGGTGATGTCAATGAAGATGCTGGGCTCGGAAAGCCCGATCCACACCTTGGGCACGGTGTGTGGTTCGTGGCCCTCGTCCAGTAGCTCGGCGGTGAAGGCCCTGGGGTTGCGGGCATCGGGGTAGACGGCTCGCAACGTTGCCTCGGCGGTTTCGGTGTGGTCGGGGTGGCTGCCGTACACCGAGTCGAGATTCCGAGTGGGGGACTGAGTGATCACCAGGTTCGGGCGCTCGATGCGTATCACCCGGGCGATGTCTCGCCGAAGATCGAGGTTGCATTCGACCTGACCGTCCGGGTATCGCAGCCAGTGAATGGACTCGACGCCTACTTCCTTGCCCGCCGCTGTCTGCTCTGCTTCTCGAAGCTCGGCCAGTTCGTTTGTGCTAACGGTCATGTCGTCTTCACCGGCTTCGCCGGAGGTGACCAAACAGTAGGCAACATGTGAGCCGGCTGCCGTGAGTTGAGCCACTGTGCCCGCTGAACCGAAGTCGATGTCGTCGGGGTGGGCGACCACGACCAAAACCCGCTCTGGCGCATCGATCGGGCCCGCAGCGGTGGCGAGCTGAGGGGTTGAGGTCTTGGCTGATGTGTCTTCGCTGGTTATGTCACTGATGGCGACAGCCTATTCGTCAACCTGACACCGTGCACGGTGAAACACAGTGCACGGCGAGACACCGGGCTTGGGTTCCTGTTCGGGGTCGCAGTCGGTCAGCAGCAGTAGGTTGTTGATATGGCAATCTTTGCACTAGGCGGGTGGGAGCCCAAGGTTCACCCGACAGCCTTTATTCATCCCCAGGCGACGGTTATCGGCAACGTGGAGATCGGCGCCGACGCGTCCATATGGCCCTCCGCTGTCTTGCGAGGCGACGGAGGCGGACTGATCACCATTGGCGACCGTACGTCGGTCCAGGATGGATCGGTACTGCACACGACCCCCGAGGACCCGACTGTGGTGGGCAATGACTGCATCATCGGCCACCTGGTTCACCTTGAAGGCTGCACCGTCGAGGATGAGGCGCTGGTGGGCAACGGAGCCGTTGTTCTACATCGGGCTGTGATTCGCACCAATTCCCTGGTCGGTTCGAACGCCGTTGTGCCTAACGACATGGAAGTTCCGAGCGGGGCGCTGGCCCTGGGTGTTCCTGCCAAACTTCGCCTTGACAAAGTCACTCCCGACATGATTTTGCCCGGCGTCGAGGCCTATGTGGAGCGTGCGCGGTTGTATCGGTCACAACTGCGCCGTTTGGACTAGGTTTCCAGGCAGAACGTCATCCGGGTTTGTTACAATCTACGTAGTGTTTATTAGTCTCAAGGTCATGACGTTTCCGACATCACTGTCTGGAACAGCAATCTTGTGCCATGAGACCGATTCTCGTCACGGTGGAATAGCCGCAGCGAGTCATAGTCACACGTGTCCGAAAGTGGAGTGCAGATGACGGTAACGCCCGAAAACCTGGATCTTGGTCGCTACAAGCTCGGTTGGAGCGACGAGGAAGACTACGTCTTCAAGCCGAAGAAGGGCATCAACGAACAGATCGTTCGGGAGATGTCGTGGATGAAGGGCGAGCCGGACTGGATGCTCGACATGCGCCTCAAGTCGCTGCGCCACTTCGATCGTCGCCCAATGCCAAATTGGGGCGGCGACATGTCGGAGATCTACTTCGACGACATCTTCTACTACATCAAGCCGACCGAGGGTCAGGTCAACGACTGGGACGATCTCCCGGACGCAATCAAAGACACCTACGAAAAGCTTGGAATCCCCGAAGCGGAGCGCAAGTACCTGGCGGGAGTGACGGCCCAGTACGAGTCCGAGGTGGTATTCCACCGCAATCGCGAAGATCTGGAACGCCAAGGCGTGATCTTCTGTGACATGGACACTGCACTGCGCGAGTACCCGGAGCTGGTCAAACCCTACTTCGGCAAGATCATCCCGATGAACGACAACAAGTTTTCGGCCCTCAACACATCAGTGTGGTCCGGTGGCTCGTTCATCTACGTGCCGCCCGGTGTCGAAGTGGACATGCCGCTTCAGGCCTACTTCCGCATCAACGCCGAGAACATGGGTCAATTCGAGCGCACGCTCATCATCGCCGACGAAGGCTCGAAGGTTCACTACATCGAAGGCTGCTCTGCGCCGGTGTACACCTCCGACTCCCTGCACTCGGCCGTGGTGGAGATTGTGGTGAAACCCAGCGCCCACGTCACCTACACCACCATTCAGAACTGGTCCTCGAACGTCTTCAACCTGGTAACCAAGCGGGCCCGAGTTGAAGCTGAAGGGCACATGGAGTGGATCGACGGCAACATTGGCTCGCGTCTCACCATGAAATACCCAGCCGTCTGGTTGGTAGGACCCAAAGCCACCGGTGAGGTCCTGTCTGTTGCCTATGCCGGCGCCGGGCAGCACCAAGACACGGGCGCCAAGATGGTTCACGCCGCCCCCGAGACGACATCCAAGATCGTCTCCAAGTCAATCTCCAAAGACGGTGGGCGTTCCAGCTACCGCGGCCTCATTCGGGTTGAAGACGACGCCTACGGCTGTAAGAGCCACGTGCAATGTGACGCGTTGATTCTCGACGAGGATTCCATCAGCGACACCTACCCGTACATGGAAATCGGAGCACTTGACGCCGAGATCGGCCATGAGGCGACGGTGTCTAAGGTGGCCGACGAGCAGCTGTTCTATCTGATGAGCCGAGGCCTCTCCGAGGAGCAAGCCATCGGAATGGTGGTGAACGGCTTCATCGAGCCCGTCACCCGTACCTTGCCGATGGAGTATGCCGTCGAGTGGTCGCGCCTCATCGAGCTCCAAATGGAGGGCTCCGTAGGCTAGCGCACTCGCTTGACTCTGGCGGTAACGCTTTGAGGCACCCTTAGCGTGGGGCTCTGTCGTGCCAGTTCTCGCGCTTGTTCGGCCAGCGCATTGGCCTTCCCAGCGAGGATGTGAAGTTCGTCTAGAAGGCTCATGCGGCGGTTCCCTTTCCCAGTGTCGGTGCCCGGCTAGGCACCTTTCGAATGTTTGGGAGTTGGTTGGGGACGCTCGACTCCCCGCCAGAGTCGCGAACTATTCGGAACGCGAAAAGAGGTCCGGTTACCCGGACCTCTTTCGAATCGGCCCCGATGGAGAAACGGGGCCCTGATCAAGTATTCCTACTCGGCGGCGTCGCCCATGCCACCGGGAATCTTGTCAGTCACGTCGCCAGCCTTGTCAGCCAGCTCTTGGGCCTTGTCGCCCATGTCACCGGGAAGCTTGTCGGCGTGCTGATCGGCCATGTCTTTGGCCTGGTCAGCGGCGTCCTTGGCTTTGCCAGCCATGTCCTTGGCGTTATCCATCAATCCCACTTGGGTGTCTCCTTTGGTAGTTGGGGCCGCTCGCCTGAGGCGATCGTGCCCGACACACTTGTTATGACGTACTGTCGGAGCATTTTGTCGCGAAGTTATCGGTGAGCGGCGCTTGAGGCGGATGCCTCGTCCTCGACAGTAGTGTGACAGAACGGTGAAGACGGGAACTGTCGGATGTTTGCTGTCGCCTAATCCCACATGACTGCGAAACCAACAGCTGATAACGGTTCCCGTGCCCGTTCCCGGGCCGAGAATGGCTCGACACCCTCGGCCGCGATGTCACCGCTACTGGTGCTCCTTCTGGCCGCTCTACTTGTCGTCGCCGCCTGCGGCAGCGAGGATGCGGTGGACACGGCGAACGAGGCCGCTGATGAGGCAACCGAGACCGATGCCTCAGGAACCGAGGACGCCGAGGCGGCCGAGGAGTTTGTCATCGAGGCCGAGGAGGAGGAGGCAGCGGATGACGCCGAAGAGGCAATGGAA
>CALJMD010000145.1 GCA_937981915.1 uncultured Acidimicrobiales bacterium | reverse complement strand
TGTGGCGGCACGGCAAGAATCGGTGTGTACCCGATGAAAGGAGTGTTGACGGTCGACATTCACGGTGCCAGCCCGTCAGGGCCGCTGATGCGGTTTATCAACGAGGAGAACTTCGTGTCGGGAACCGGTGTGGACAATATTGAAGTCGTGGACTGAGTGTCTGGCCCGCCCAAATACGACGTCACGGTTTTCGGTGTTGGTGAGACGGCCGCTGCCTTCGCGGCCGAAGGAATCTTGGTCTTCTTCGGCCCCGATGCTCCCGAGGAGTTGCACGAGTTCGCCATCATTACCGACCTTGGAAGTTTGCACGGCGAGGTCGAGGCGGGGGACCGTCTTGTGATCGGCGCCGACTCGTTTCCCATTGTCGGGGTTGGCTCGGTTGCCAACGAGAACTTGGCCAGCCTCGGTCATTTGGTAGTGAAGTTCAACGGCTTGGCCGAGACCGAGCTGCCCGGTGACGTTTCGGTGGTCGCTCAACCGGCGCCAGAGATCGAGCCCGGTGTGCGTGTCGCCATTGTCAGTGCCCTTGTAGATGCCACCTAACCGCTAGAGCAATCGCTACAGAAACTCGCTGTAGAAGTCGCCACAGAGAGGACGATTGGATGCTGCTTCCTCAACTTAAAAAACGTCACGCCGCCGGTGAGATCATCAAGGTGTCGGTGGTCGGTGCCGGTCAGATGGGCGAAGGACTGGTGGCCCAGATGGAAGGCATGTTCGGCATGCGAGGGTTTGTCGTTGCCGATGTCGAACCTGGCCGAGCTGAGCATGCGCTGATGTCCGCGGGCGTGCCCAGCGAACTGATTGTGGCCACTGACGACGTCGATCGGGCTGCGGTCGCGGTGGCTGACGGCTTCCGGGTGGCTACCGCCAATCCGATGGTGGCCTGGGAGTCCCCGGTGGACATTGTGGTGGAGGCCACCGGGGTGCCCGAGGTCGGAGCCAAAGTGGCGTACGAGGCCATTTTGGCCTCGAAACATGTGTTGCAGATGAACGTCGAGACCGACGCCACGGTTGGCTGGCTGTTACGGCGAATGGCTCGCTCAGCCGGGCTCGTGTACACGTTGACGGCCGGTGACGAACCGGGGACAACAATGGAGTTGTACGACTTCGCCGTCAGCCTCGGCTTTGAGGTTGTGTCAGCGGGCAAAGGTAAGAACAATCCGCTCGATGTGAGCGCCACCCCCGATTCGGTGGCTGCCACCGCCCACGCCCAGCAAATGAACCCGAAGATGTTGGCCAGTTTTGTTGATGGCACGAAGACGATGGTGGAGATGACGTCGCTGGCCAACGCCATTTCGTTCATCCCTGATGTACCCGGCATGCATGGGCCCGAGGTGACTCCTAAAACCATCGCGGAGGTGTACGTTCCTGCTGCCGACGGCGGTGTGTTGTCGGCTCCCGGTCGAGTGGACTACGGCCGTGGCATCGCTCCGGGCGTCTTTGTGGTGTTTACCACCGACCACCCAAAGCTGGCCCGCGACTTGAGCTACCTCCGGTTGGGGGAGGGCCCGTACTGGGCGTTGTACCGGCCCTATCATCTGACGTCGTTGGAGACGCCTATTTCCATCGCTCGGGCCGTGATCAGCGGGGATACGACGTGTGCCACCGACAACGCGCCTACGGCGGAAACGGTGGCGGTGGCCAAGAAGGCGCTGCGGCCCGGGGACGTGATTGACGGTCTCGGGGGTTACTGCACTCATGGTCGGATTGAAGTTGCGACGTCGGCGACAGCCGCCGACATGTTGCCGTTGGGCTTGGCTCCCGGGGCGACAGTGATCGGCGATGTTCCGGTCGGGCAACCATTGACCTACGCCGACGTCGAAGTTGACGAGTCGTCGACCATCGTGCATTTACGCCGGTTGCAGGATTTGCAGATCGCCGAGCATCTGATGCGATCGTCGGCCTCGTCGGGTCTACAGGGACCCGAGCCGTCGTTGACGGCGGCCGGATGAGTCTGCTTGGACGACTGATGCGTCAGTCGGTGAGCCGGGCGACCAAGATGCAACCGAAGCGGGTTGATCGGGCGGTCAACGAGCATCTTTACGCAGCTCCGTCGGCCCGCGACGAGGTGGCGGCAATAGCCGAGGCGGCGGCCAGGCTGGATCGGCTTGGTTTCGCCCCAGCCGGGTTGGCGGCGATTGCCGTCCGTCGGTCGGCTGGCCGGGCCACAGTGACCGCCGCTGGTTGCGACTTAGGTTCGGTTGACAACCGTCATCTGGAGTCGGTGGCTGTTGAGGCGGGTGCAGAGGCGAACAGGGCGGTGCTGGCCGGGTTGCTCGCCGGTCATAATGCAGCCGTTTGGGCGTATCCGCCGAAGTTGTTGTGTCATGGGACGGCGGGGCGATTGACCGACGCAGTCAACGTCGACTTGGCCGCCGTGGCCGGGGCGATTGGGTTCGGTGATGACCCGGCCGAGTTAACCGGGCGAGGCGAAACGGTGTGGGTAGTGCGACGTCGTGGGGTGTTGGCTGTCGGTTCGTCGGCGTCCGAAGCGGTGCGCAGAGTGGAGGCGGCCGAGGCGCTTGCGCTGTTGGCCAGCCTGCAAGCAGGCGACAGGAAATGTTCAGAAGGAGCGAACAGTGAGTGAAGGTACGGCTGAAGGCGGCGCCAACGATACGGCTGAGGGAACAGTCACCATTCAAAACGAGGTTGGTTTACACGCCCGCCCGGCCGCAGCGTTTGTCAAGGCTGCTCAACGGTTCGAGTCCGACATCTCGATTGTCAACGTCACCCGGGGCGGCGACCCGGCGAATGCCAAAAGCATTGTCCAGATTTTCAAAGCTGCGGTGGCGCAGGGCCACGATGTGCGGATAGCGGCCGAGGGGTCGGACGCCGCGGTGGCGGTGGAAACGCTGGTGGCGTTAATCGAATCTGATTTCGACTAGTTGGACGGCTAGTTGGCCCGGGATTCAGGCTGGGTGTCGGTTGTTGCGCCCGGGCTCCAGGCCCCGGCGTACTGCTCGGCCACGAACATGTCTTCGACGAACGTCACCTTGATGTTCCGGTGGTCTCCGGGAACGACCCGGACTTGTAGGTCGGTGAATCGTTCGACGGTTTCGGCGGTGTCGACACCTTGAAACCCGGTCGCCGCCGCCTGATCGTAAGCATCCAGCAGCGGCCCCGCTTGGAAGGTCTGTGGCGTCTGTACCCGACGGAGTTCCTCGGTCGGAAGCGGCTGAATGAGGTCGGACGTGATCCGATACAGGTTCTCGCCGAGAGGTAGGCCGGGGATGGCTCCACCGGCCTGGCGGGCAACGTTGATTGTGGTTTCCAGCAGGTGGCGGCTCATGAATGGCCGGGCTCCGTCGTGAATGGCGACGATGCCGAGGCGGCCGGATTCGATGTCATCTCGAAGGTGGCACAGGCCGGCGTATTCCGACCCTTGCCGGGTGGAGCCTCCCAGGGTGACGTGCACCGGGTGATCGAGCTCGAGTCGCTCAAGTAGCTCCGCGGCGTGGTCCTCGTCGCCTCGACGGATCACTAAGACAATGCTGGCCACGGCCGGACATCGATCGGCGGTGGTAAGACAGTATTCCAAGATGTCTCGACCGCCGAGAGGCAGGTAGACCTTATTGAATTTCTTGGGGTTGAACTTCTTGCCCGCTTCGGTGTTTTCCGGGGGAGCAGTGTTTTGGGACGAACTGGCTATGTCGTTGTCGCCGCCGTCGTTCATGGAGTCGGCCATACGGCTCCCTGAGCCCCCGGCCAGAACGATCAGGGCGGCGTCCGGTTGATGATCCATATGGCCTCGATCGGCGCCTTCACGAATGTTCCAAGCCTACAGCGCTCGTATACTTGGACACATATGGTTCGAGCTGTGTCGCGACCCGGGATGCTGGAAACGGTCACCCCTCAGGGCTTGGAGTCTTCCGATGTCGGTCTCAGCTCCGACGTTGTTGCTTTTCAGGTCAACCCGACTGGCGACGAGGACGGACCTGGCACTCTGGTGCACGTCGAAACGCTGGTTCGCAAGCTGGCCGAGTTGCCGGCTCGAGTCGGCGTTGTGGTTTTCATCGACGGGTCGGAGGGTTCAATTGGTGACCGGGTAGCCCCTCACCAGTTGAAGCTGATGTTGTCCGAGTACGCCAAACGTAAGGTGCACGCTTTGGTCCGCCACGTAATGGCCACCGAAGCGGTGAAACACGTCGACGGCGATGTGGTCACTACCGGCGTTGACCGTTCGTCACTGGTGGCGGTCCGAAGCCCCGAAATCATTGATCGGACGGTCCTTGAACGTGCCCTGGTAGCGGTCGGCGACCGAATCTGGGTCAGCCCCACTGCGCTGGTTGCCGCCGTTGGCGGCGTGGTTGCGTTGTTCGCCGGGTCGTTGACGGGCGCCGACGGTGATGTCGACGACGTCGCCTGACCAATAGCCTGCCCCCATGACCGATATGTCGCAGTCCCAGGGGGAAACCTCGGGTCAATCTTCTGAGCGTGTCGACCTGCCGGTGTGGCGGGTTGGGCAGGGCTTCGATGTTCATCGGTGGAGCTCCGACCCCGCACGACGGTTGGTTCTGGGCGGCGTGCGTTTTGACGACAGTCCGGGTTTGATCGGCCACAGCGACGCCGACGTTGTCACCCACGCCTGCATCGACGCGTTGTTGGGGGCTTGCGGCCTCGGCGATATCGGGCAGTTGTTTCCCGACAACGACCCTGCGCTGGCCGGAGCCGACAGCCTCGAACTGCTCCGTCACGCGATGGGCCTGATCGGCGGTGACGGCTGGCGGGTAGCCAACGTCGACTGCACAGTGGTGCTTGATGCTCCGAAGCTGGCTCCGCATCGTCCCACGATGGAGACGTTGTTGAGCGAGATTGTGGGAGCCCCGGTTACGGTTAAGGGGAAGCGGACCGAGGGTGTCGCCGCTCTGGGTGAAGGCGTGCAGTGTTTCGCCGTCGCCGGAGTCATGCGGGTCTGACATCGGTCCTGGCGGTCGGCTGTGAATTTCGACAGTGAA
>CALJMD010000144.1 GCA_937981915.1 uncultured Acidimicrobiales bacterium | reverse complement strand
GTCATAGCGGGTCACCTGTAGCGCCATCGAATGATTGACTGCGTCTTGGACCAGGGTGACGGTGATGGTGGCGAGATCGATTTGATCTTGCACAGTCCGCAGCGATCCTCGCATGACCTCCAGCTCACTTTCGCGGTCCAGCAGAAGTCGTTCAAGCTCGGCGTAGTCTTCCAAGTCCTGGGAGTCGGTCAGTGCCTGGCGTAGGCGATCCACGCCAAGTTCGGCAACCTCGATCCGGGTTTGAAGATCAACCACTCGTTCGGTCACATCGTCGGCGCTTACCGACTGGCTGACCAGTTCACCAACTGATCCGAGTGCTTCCACCGCCGCCTCGAAGTCTTCAGGGAGGACCTTGAAGATAAGGGTTGATCGTGGTTCTGCGCCGCCTTGTGTTTGTTGGCCGAAGACAAAGCCGCCGAGGTTGGCAATGGCATCGGTTGCGGCCTGGCCAGCGGCGGGCACGTCGTCAACTTCGACGGTGATGTCGGCAGTGAAGATTATCTTGCGCCCCAGGTCAGCCGCGGTCTGTTGGGTTGCCGTCAGCGGAGCCGCACCGATTTCGCCTCTGGCGTTGGCCTCCGATGGCGTCGAGACCGCCTGACTGTCACCGCCGGATTGAGACGTGGCTTGTTCAGCAGCGTCTTCGCCCATGGCGAGTGTGTCGCCATCGGCGCTGTCTTCCGCCAGCGTCGGTACATCTTCGGCCTCGTCGAATGCGGCGGCCGGCTCGGCTGCACCGGCTTGCGCAACCTCTGATACCGCATCGGTGGCCTCTGCGGTGTCAGCGTCGTCGTCGCCGGTGGTACCGCAGGCAGTCAGAATCGCGAAGGCGAGTCCAAGCAGCAGGGAACGGCAAAAACCCAAGTGTCGTCGCATGGTCGATTTCCCTCTTTCCGGCAGCTGGAGTGGCTGCCACTCGACCATACGACGACACCTCTGGGCGTCGAGTTCCCTCGTGAAGAAAATTACACATGTCCGACATGGTCCCGCCATGAGTAAATGTGTGGGACATGGGCTAACACCCTTAGCCATGGAGAGAGGTCGATAGCTGATAGTGGCCGATTCTCACGTCGAGTCTGGGTCGCCTGGCCTAAAGGCAAGGTGCCGCGACCTGGGGTGTATCACCCAGGGCGAAACCCGATTGTTCGCCCGCCGTCAGACAATTCTGTCCGGTACGTGCCCAGGGCGACCGTCACCGGTCGCCGAAGCGGTTGCCCGGAGCGCACATCGAACCGGCCGTTGTGCTTCGGACATTCGATCACCGAGCAGTCGAGAACGACACCGTCGGCGAGGTGGGCTTGGCCATGCGTGCAGAAGCCGTCGGTGACGGCATAATCGTCGGGCCCCAACCGGAAGACGGCATAGCTGTCAGATCCGACGTCGACCCGACGGACTCGTCCAATCTCCAGGCCCAAGGTTGAAACCTGAATCGTGTCGCCGTTGCGTACGGCTACCGGTCCGTTGCCGGCAATCGAGATCGGCTGCCGATCGGCGTCCGGAACATCCGGCACCGGCCGGTCAAGTTCGAACGTCGGGTCCGATCGTTGAGTTTTCATCGCCCCCAACAGCTGGCGGTAGGCGGCGCCGGTACTGGGCAGCGGCTCCGGCAGATAGGCCCTCACTTCTCGGTGCAGGGCCGGAAGGTTGTAGTACGGCACCGTCGGGAACATGTGATGTTCGATGTGGTAGTTCATGTTGAGGTACAAGAAGCGGAACACCGGATTCATGTAGACCGTTCTGGTGTTCAGGCGATGATCCAGCACGTTCTCCTGCAGTCCGGCGTGTTGAGTGATGCCGAAGAAGACCATCAGCCACATGCCGTACACAGTGGGTAGGCCGACGAGCAGCAGCGGGAGCGGCGACCACAGCGCGAGACTGGCGGCCACCACGGCTGCCTGAATGATCACGTACTGCCGGGCTTCGCGGTGCACGGTCGGCCACTGCGATTCCGGCATGAACGTCTCGACCTCGGCGTCTCGCTTCCCTGTGGCGTGAAGCCAGATGCGGGGCCAAAACGAGATGGCTCCGATTCCGGAGAACGTCTTGAGTATCTGGCGGCGTGAGGTCGGCCGCTGAAAAGCGATTTCCATGTCTCGTCCGACCACGATGGTGTCGGTGTGGTGGCGGTCATGGGACCAGCGCCAAACGGTCGCCTCTCGCCACAACATGAATGACGACAGCCGGTACACGGCGTCGTTGGCCCACTGAGTTTTGAACGCCGTATTGTGCCCCATCTCGTGCCATCTGGCATCGGCTGAACCGCCGTAGAGGGCGCCGTAGGCGACAAGGGCAAGAATCGCCCACGGTGTCGGCCACAGCCACACCGCTAGAACGCCTGAGCCCAGCAGCAGGACCAGCCACAGGACAAGCTCGACGGCGGCCCGTCCGTTGGATCGCTGCTGAAGCTCGGCCAGGCGGTCCGGGTCGATCGGTGGTCTGAACCAGGCTGCTTCGGCCAGCCCGCGGTCGAAAGCGGCCTCGGTGTCGACGCCGGTCAGCGAATAGTCTTTGGTCGCTGTCGCGCTCATAGGCCAATCGTAGTGAGGGCGGTCATTGGTCGGCCAGAGCGGCCACTACGGGAGCGAAGTCGTCCGGGTCTCGGCATGTGAAGTGATGGATACCGAATTGCTCTCGAAGCCGCTGCAGCTTCTCGACCACTTGCTGGGTGGAGCCGATATGAACAAACGGAGTCTCGTCGATCACCTCGTCGGAACATCCCATGCGGTTGAACGCGTCTTGTCGTTGTTCGGTGGTGTTGTCGCCCACGGCGGTCTTCTGGACTAGCGCTGACAGGTCCATGTCGGCGAGGCGATCTCCGGCGGCGTCGGTCAGCCACTCGACCCGCTGGGTGACGGCGTCGGTTTCAAAGCCGGTGGCCTGAAGCTTTCCTGTTTCCGGCTCGTGGCTCATACCGGTCAACTGCAGCCCATCGGCGCGTTTGCCTGCGATGGTGACCACTCGCTTGCCGTTGCCGCCGATCCAAATCGGCAACTGTTCCTGGGCGGTCTCGACCCCGAGGGCGTCGAGGTTGATCGAGATCTCCGAACCGGTTAGTGTCGCCGATCCGGTGTCGAACAGCGATCGGAGGACCTGAACGGTTTCGTCCAGCCTGGTGACTCGGCGTGGTGGTGGCCGGAGCTCGATGTCGGCGGCATCGTGTTCGTCTTGGGCGTAGCCGGTGCCGAGTGCTAGCACGAGTCGCCCGTTGGTGAGGCGATCGAAGGTGGCGGCTGTGCGGGCCAGGAGCACCGGGTTGTGGAATTCGTTGTTGATGACCAGGGGGCCGAAGCGCAGTTTGGTCGTTGCTGCCGCTGCGCTTAGTAACGGCAGAAACGGGTCGACGGTGCCGATGTGATCGAACGACCAGAGCTCGGCGTAGCCAAGGTCTTCGAGTTTTACGGCGTAGTCGGGGAGTGCGTCGGGCTCGGTGAATGGGCCTGCTTGGATTGAGAATCGAAACGGCTTCATTTGCGCAACTTATCAGTTGCGCAAATGAGATGCAAACTCAGACAAGGGACTGTCAACTAGGGCAGGCAACTGAGAACGCGGCCACCACCAAATTCCGACTATCGGTTCGATGTCGGGCAGACTGGTTGAGTGAATTCTGTTGACTGGTCCACCCTTACCGTTGTCGCCGTGATCGCCGTCGTCGCAATGGTGGTCGTTGCCGGGTTCTTTGTGCTCCGCCTGCTGGCAAAGTTTCGGGTAGTGCACAGTGACTTAATGCCCCTCGGCGGGAAGCTGGCGTTCTGGGCCGCCCTTGCCTACACGCTGCTGCCAATCGACCTGCTGCCCGATCCGTTGCTGCTCGATGACATCGGGGCGCTGGCCATGGCCTTGGTGTACATCAACAGTCTGATCAACAACGACGACGAGCTGTTGGCCGAGGTCACCGGCGGCCGACAAACAGACACATGACCTGCGGTTCATGAAGTGTCCGGTTGCCGCCGCTGATGCCTCGGCCGTACTCGCGGCGGGCGGGCTAGGCGCTAAGAATCGGGCGCTAGGAAGTAGCCGCCTTGGCCGCCCGGAAGCCGTTCTCCAAGTCAGCCAAGATGTCGTCGATCGATTCAAGGCCAACGGATAATCTCACCAAACCCGGGGCTACACCGGTCGCCGCCTGCTCGTCCTCGGTCAGCTGACTGTGAGTGGTTGACGCCGGGTGAATGACAAGCGATCGCACATCGCCGATGTTGGCCACGTGGCTGTGCAGTTCGAGCGCTTCGACGAAGGCTTGACCCGCTTGCTTTCCTCCGTTGATGATGAACGACGGCACCGAGCCTGCCCCAGCTCCATGAGAGTACTTTCGGGCCGCGTCATGCCACGGCGAGGTCGGCAAGCCGGCGTAGTTGACCGACTCCACCTCATCGCGGGCCGCCAGCCATTCGGCGACGACCTGGGCGTTCTCGAGGTGTCGCTCCATTCGAAGCGACAGCGTCTCCAGGCCTTGGAGTAACAAGAAGGCGTTGAACGGACTGATGGCCGGGCCGAGATCTCGCAGCAGTTGCACACGGGCCTTGGCGATAAACGATCCGGCGCCGAGCATGGGCCAATAGGTCAACCCGTGGTAGCTGGGGTCGGGCTCGTTGTAGTTCGGGTAACGCTCGGCGTCGGAAAAATCGAACGAGCCGCCATCGATAATGGCTCCGGCGATGCTGGTGCCGTGGCCGCCGAGGAACTTGGTGGCCGAGTGGACCACCACATCGGCCCCCCAATCGAGGGGACGTATTAGGTAGGGGGTGGCCACGGTGTTGTCGATCACCAGAGGTACACCGACGTCATGGGCAACTGCGGCTACGCCTTCGATGTCCAAGAAGTTGTTCTTCGGGTTGCCGATTGACTCGCCGTAGAACAGTTTGGTGTTCGGCTGGGCGGCCGCTCGCCAGGCGTCGAGGTCGTCGGGGTCGTTGACGAACGTGGTGGTGATGCCCAACTTGGGCAGCGTGTAGTGCAGCAGGTTGTAGGAGCCGCCGTACAGCGAAGCTGCTGAGACGATGTGGTCTCCGGCTTCAGCGATGTTGAGGATGGCCAATGTTTCGGCCGCTTGGCCCGATGCCACCACCAGGCCGCCCGATACTCCGGCTGCCGTGGAGGCTAATCCGTTTTCCAGCGCGGCCAGGCGGGTCTCCGCGACGCCTTGGGTCGGATTCATGATCCTGGTGTAAATGTTGCCGGGCTCACCCAGGGCGAACAGATTGGCGGCGTGGGCCGAGTCTCGGAATTGGTACGCGGTTGTTTGGTAGATGGGGACGGCCCGGGACCCGGTGGTGGGGTCCGGTTCTTGTCCGGCGTGGATCTGTCGTGTTTCAAAACCCCAGGATTCGCTCATAGTGGTTGCTGCCTCTCAGTAGGTGTCTTTCGGGCGGGAAAGGGCATTTGCGAGACTAATCTCGCAAATGTTGATCAGCTTAGTCGACAATAGGCGAGCCCTGCCGTTGAATTAGCCCAGGTGCGGAAATCAACATGTCGTAGTCGGTTCAATGTGTCGCAGTCGGTTCAATGTGTCGCAGTCATCGCAGTGTGCAAGTGTGGGGTGATGGGAACATTCCTGGATGACCTGGTCGGATCGTTCAGCACCGGTGCTGACGGCAACCCCACCGTGGCGATGATGGAAGCAGCCTTCGCTCATCACGGTTTGAAATGGCGCTACGTGAACTGCGAGGTGCCGCCGAATGAACTGTCGGCCGCCGTGCACGGGGCAAAGGCCATGGGGTGGCGAGGCTTCAACTGTTCGATCCCACACAAGCAGGCGGTAATCCCACTCCTCGATGACCTCGGCCGATCAGCTCGGCTTTGCCAAGCAGTGAATTGCGTTGTTCGCAGTTCTGAAGGTGGTGTTGAACGCTGGGTTGGGCACAACACCGACGGCATCGGATTCCTTCGGTCGTTGCTCCCCGTTGTCAGCCCTGCCGGTCGCTCGGTGTTGATCATCGGTTCCGGTGGTGCCGCCCACGCCATCGCCGTCGAGTTGGCTCTGGCCGGAGCGGCTCGAATCGCCGTTGCGTCGCGAAACCCCGACACCGCCCGATCGCTGGTCGAGCTTGTCAACACCGCGTCTCCCGACGTCGGTGATGTGGTCGGTTGGATTGACGAGGCGACACAGCCGTCGGTGGTCGTCGGTTCCGATGTCGACGTTGTAGTGCAGGCCACGCCGGTGGGAATGGCCCCAGACACCGCCGAAACCATCAACGTTGATTGGTCCTCGGCACCGCCTGATGTTGTGGCCGCCGATGTGGTCATCAACCCGCCGAAGACCGGTTTCTTGACCGCCGCCGCCGATCACGGAGCGGTGACTCTCGACGGAACCGGAATGTTAGTGAACCAAGCGGCCGAGAACATCAAACATTGGACCGGGATCGAAGCCGATGCGGCGACCCTTCGCCGAGCACTTGAGGCCACATTCTGAAAACAGGCCGGTGCCAATTGACACCCCGAAGCCAGGCGTCGACGGATTATCGCTAGCGTGGGATGGTGGCTGATCAAGCGACCTTCGTTGAAGACACCGAGCCGTTCATGGCGTCGTTGTACTCCACCGCGGTCCGTTTGAGCGGCAATCGGACTGATGCCGAAGACCTCGTTCAAGAGACGTACCTGCGGGCATTCCGCTCCTACGACAAGTTCGAGGCCGGCACCAATTTGCGGGCCTGGCTGTTCCGCATTTTGACCAACGCCCACATCAATCGGTATCGAGCTCGACAGCGTCGTCCCGAAGAAACCGACATGGACGACGTCGAAGATCTCTACTTGTACCGACGGATCCGCGACGAAGCCCGAATCTCGATGAGCGCCGAAGATCAGCTCATGCAGTACTTCTCCGAGGCCGAGGTGGTTTCGGCCGTTGAGGCCCTTCCCGATGCCTACCGAATGGCCGTTCTTTTGGCTGATGTCGAAGGCTTCAGCTACAAAGAGATCGCCGAAATTCTGGAAATTCCGGTGGGAACGGTGATGAGTCGGCTTCATCGTGGAAGAAAAATGCTGGAAAAGGCGTTATACGACTTTGCGGTGTCCCGTGGGATCGCCCCGGACGACGACACCGCTTTGGACGAGGTGTCGGCCGACGCATCGAGTTGAGATGCACGGGGCCGACACAAACGGACAATCCGACAACAAACCGACATTGATCAGGGCCTTGGCAGCTGTTACACCGGTAGCCGGGCACCCCATGCGCTATGACTGACTCAAACTCTCCTCAAAACGTCTCACCAGACTTTTCATCGCATATCAAGCTTTCCGGCGGCGAACCGCTGTCAGCCAAGATCCCCCCGCTTTCTGCACAAGGGCCACCGATGGAGATCAACAATCGCCCGCTCAGTTGCAACGTGTCCTCCGAGGATGTGTACCGAATGCTGGACGGCTACTTCGAAGGCATCGACGCCACCCGAAGCGAAACGCTGTCCAGCCACCTGAAGAACTGCGACTGCTGCTCCGACGTCATGCAGTTTCAGCTCGGCTTGCGCACCGTCATCGGGTCCGGGTGCCGAGAAGAACTCCCCGACGACGTTCGCCAGCGACTACTGGAGTCGCTGCACAAGCTTCGTTGAACCCACGTTCCGCACACGAACTTGGTGTGACGCTCGGGCGGCCGATGGTTCCCTACGAGTCGCGCACCGCGGACCTAAACACCTAGACTGGAAGACATGTTTCAACTCGCTGTTGTATGGCATTGGTGGATCGGCGTGTTCCTCGCCGCTGGCGCCGTGCTGACCATCATCGCCGTGGTCGCCGGATATCTGGCCAAGGTCGAGAATCCGCGCTACCCCAAGCGCTGATCCGGATAGTCGGGTAGTCGAGCACGTGAACACCGACGTCGACTGGGATTTCGCCCGGTCTGTAGCCGAGAAGGTTTCTTCGCGGATTCCTTCCATCGACAATCCGACGACCCTTGAGATCCTGAAGGACGACCTGTACCGGTTGACCCCTCAGGCCGAAGAGCTTGTCGCCGCTGAAACAGGACTGGTCTCAAGCGCCGGTCCGGCCAAAGCCCAGGTCACTGACCGTATGGGCTGGGTGGACGCCAACCTCGCCAGCTTCGACCGGTTGCTTCGACCGCTGCTTCGCCGCTTGGCAGAGGAATCCGACGAAGGTTCCGCCAACGGCGCAGGACGCTCATTCGACGGCTCCGACGAAACCCAGACCGCAAGCGACCGGCTACTGGAAACGGTAACTGAAGCCCTCGGTCCCTGGGGTCCTAAGGTCATGCCCACGGTCACGTCGGTCGGCCAAACAATCGGCACACAGGCCAAAGACGCCTACACCGGAGCATCGAACTATCTCAGCCCAAAGGTGGCCGGCGCCGAAGTCGGTGGCCTGCTGGGATGGATGTCGGGTCGAGTCCTTGGACAATACGATCTTTTGATCATCGAGGATGAGCGGCCCGAAGACCAAGACTGGGTCTACTACGTTGGGCCCAACATTGCCGCGCTGGAGGAACGTCACTCGTTCCCGGCCGAAGAGTTCCGGCTTTGGATTGCCGTTCACGAATGCACTCACCGTGCTCAGTTCACCGGCGTTCCGTGGCTACGCGGCTACTTCCTTTCACTGGTCAACGAACTTTTGGACAACGTCGACCCCGATCCGAAGAAGGCGCTCGACACGATCCGTGACGCCATGGCCGATCGCCGTTCGGGCGAAGGGCCGTCGCTCAAAGACGGCGGTTTGGCCACATTGTTCGCCAGTCCCGAGCAGCGCAAGACGCTCGACAAGGTGACCGGTCTCATGAGCCTGCTCGAAGGTCACGGTGACATCACCATGGATCGAGCGGCCAACCACCTGATCCCCAGCCAAGAACGCTTCCACAAGGTGTTGAGTGAACGCCGGAAGAACGCATCAGGTCTCAGCAAAGTCATCCAACGCCTCACCGGTATGGAAGCCAAACTTGCCCAGTACGAAGAGGGTGAGAAGTTCATCCACTCCGTTGAGGCAGCTGGCGGCCGAGACCTGTTCGACGAAGTGTGGGCCGGGCCGGAGAATCTTCCCACCATCGAAGAAATCCGCACCCCTGACCTGTGGATCGCCCGGATGCGGGCACCGCACGCCGTTTAGGTCCAACACGGGTGACTACAGCACCCGGCGACGAGCTGATGGACGCGCTGATCGGGCGCTGCCATTTTCCTGAAGCCGGGTCCGATGTGGTGTGCGCCGTTTCCGGTGGCCCCGACTCGTTGGCCTTGCTGGTCCTCGCCCGCAAGGCTGGACTGACAGTAGAGGCTGTTCACGTAGACCACGGGCTCCGGGAAGGCTCAGCGGACGAAGCCCAAGTGGTGGAAGCGGCGGCGGAACGGTTCGGCGCCAGATTTCGAGCCGAACAGGTCAAGCTGGCACCCGGTTCCGACTTGGAACAGCGGGCCCGGCTGGCCCGAAAAGCGGTGCTTGGACCTGACGCAATGACCGGTCACACCGCCGATGATCAGGCCGAGACGGTCATCATCAACCTGCTTCGAGGAGCTGGCCTTACCGGCCTCGGCGCCATGCAACCCGGTCACCGGCATCCCATTCTCTCGTTGCGCCGCGACGAGACTCACCTGCTCTGTCGAATTCTCGGACTGCAGCCGGTCGAAGACCCAAGCAACAGTGACCGCCGCTTCGTGCGCAATAGAGTCCGAGGCGAGGTGCTTCCACTGTTGGCCGACGTTTCCGGCCGGGACCCGGTTCCCCTGCTCAATCGTTCGGCTGAACACGCCCGACAGGTCGCAGCTGATCTGGCTGGGGCGGCCCGCGGTGTCGACCCCACCGACTGCAAAGAGCTGGCCGTACTGCCGGCCTCGTTTGCCCATCAAGCCCTTCGCCGATGGTTGACCAACGACATCGGGCATCCGCCGTCGGCCGCTGATATTGAGCGAATCATGGATGTCGTGCATCACCGAGCTGTTGCTTGCGAGATCGCCGGTGGGCGCCGCATCGCTCGTACCGACAACCGACTCCGCTGCGAGTAGGCGATGGCAGACGATGCAGACGCCGAAGGGCCCGCCCACCCTCACGCCTGGCCCTACCACCGGTAGACTTCCACCTCTGTGTATCTGACTCCTGAGAACCACCGTGCGGTCGTGGCCAAGCCGGCAACGGTCATGGGCATTCTGAACGTCACGCCGGATTCGTTCTCCGACGGTGGCCTGTACCTCGATGTTGACGCCGCAGTGGCCCGAGCCCAAGAGATGGTGGACGAAGGGGCCGACATTATCGATGTCGGGGGCGAGTCGACAAGGCCGGGGGCGGAACCGGTCAGTATTGAAGACGAATTGAGTCGGGTGATCCCGGTGGTAGAAGCTATCGCCTCGTTCACTCCGGCTGCTGTCGACACCCGACACGAAGCGGTGGCCAGAGCGGCGGTGGCTGCTGGGGCCAGCGTCATCAACGATGTCAGCGCATCGCTCGGTGTGGTTGCGGCGGAGTTGAACGTCGGTTGGATCGCCATGCATATGCAGGGGGAGCCGGGCTCAATGCAGCACAACCCGAGCTACGTTGATGTTGTTGCCGAGGTTCGGGACTATCTGCTGGAACGGGCCCGTGAGGCGCAACGCCACGGAACCATCGATATCTGGATCGACCCAGGCTTTGGCTTTGGCAAGTCGATGGATCACAACCTGCAACTGTTGGCTGGAATCGATCAGTTTGTTACTGGCGAGTTCCCCGTGGCGATCGGGACGAGCCGAAAGTCCACGTTGGGGAAGCTGCTTGCCGCCTCCGACGGGGTTGAGGGTCCAACCGAGGCCGAAGACCGCTTGGAGGGTTCGGTGGCGACCGCCACGTTTGCCTTGTTGCATGGTGTCGATCTGATTCGGGTTCACGATGTGAAGGCGGCCCGCCAGGCAGCTGTTGTGGTCGCTGGATCGGGAAATACCGCCCATTAGAGCGGAAAAGTCGAATCGGCGTACAGCCAGTAGACTCCAGTTAAATGGCCAAAGGTAAGTGGGCTCAAGGCATCGTTCCCAAAGGTTTTCAGTGGGTCATTCAAGACCAACTGGCTGTGTGTGAGCGCCCCGGAGGATACGGGGCCAGCCACCGAGCGGTGCGAAGGCAAGAGGAAATCATCTGGATCCGGGAGAACGGATTCGCATTTGTGGTCTCCCTAATTCCTTCCGAACACAACCTCGCCGCCTACGACGAGTTCGCAATGCCGTGGAAGCATTGGCCGTTCGCTCCTGGGCTTGATCTTCAATTGGCGCTGCCGCAGATCTATCAGGAACTCCAGCGTCTGCTTGGCGCCAACAAGAAGCTCCTCCTCCACATGGAAGATATCGGGGACCGACTTGCCGGCCTGATGGGTGGCTACCTTCGCTGGACCGAAATGGTCCCGGAAACCCATGAAGCGATCATTGTGGCCGAGCGCATCTTCGGTCGACAGATGGGTCCGGATGGTCGCCAACTGGTTGAGGCCGCCGCCACCGCACCAAAGAGTGTCCCAACCGGGCCCGACGCAACAGGTCCGGACTCCTCCGGCGGTTCATCCGCCGAGTCGATCGAGGCCGGCTGAGGTTTTCGGTCTCCACCGAAAGAGTGATTCACGTGAGCAACTCCGACGTGCCCGCTATAGCCGACCGCATCGAGATCCGGGGATTAGAGCTCCTGCTCTTCTGCGGAGTGCTTGACGAAGAACAGGTTCGTCGTCAACCGTTCCGGGTCGACATCGATATCTATGCCGAGCTGTCCGAAGCGGGCCAAACTGACCGGCTTGACAAGACGGTGAACTACGGTGCCGTCATCGACGAGATCGTCGCCAAGTTGGCTGACGAACGATTCCAACTGTTGGAGCGGGCATCGGCCCGGATCGCCGAACTGGTCTTGACCTACGACCGGGTTGACGCGGTCACGGTGAACATGGCCAAACTGCGGCCGCCGGTCGGCGCCCACGTCGCCACTACCGGTGTCACCGTTCACCGACGACGTGACTGAATCAGTTCGAGCCTTCCTGGGATTAGGCTCCAACCTGGGTGACCGCCGGGCCACGCTCATCGATGCGGTCGGGTCCATCTACGAACTGGTGGCCGTGTCTCCGCTGTATGAGACTGAGCCGGTCGGAGGCGTAGAACAAGACTCGTTCTACAACATCGTCGTCGAGTTGGAGACGAAGCGAACTCCGCTCGAACTGCTTGCGTTGTGCCACGAATTAGAGCAGGCCCAGGGTCGGGTGCGTGACGTTCGATGGGGTCCACGGACCCTCGATGTTGACGTTTTGCTGTATAGCGATCAAGTGGTTGACGAGCCGAACCTGGGTGTACCTCACCCACGGATGACCGAACGAAACTTCGTTATGGTCCCGTTGTTCTACCTGGCGCCTGAACTGGCGGAGAGCCCTCTTCTCGCCGGCTACGATCCCGCTACCGCCATCGGGTCTGTAGTCAACATCGGCCCGTTGTAACGGACCCGCCTCTACCATCACACTATGAGCCCGTCGCTTCGAGTCTTGGTAACCGGCGCCCACGGTCAGGTAGGGGCTGAACTGGCCCGATGTTCCTGGCCCGTCGGCACCGAGTTGTTTGCGTTCGGGTCAAAGGACCTGGACATCACCGACGTTGACACCGTTAGTCAAAAGGTCACGGAGCTGAGGCCCGACGTTATCGTCAACGCTGCTGCCTATACCGCGGTTGACAAGGCGGAATCCGAGCCCGAGCGAGCCATGGCGGTCAACGCAACTGGGGTTCGGCACCTGGCTGAAGCAGCGGACGCCAACGACTCGATGCTGGTGCACCTGTCGACCGACTACGTCTTTGACGGCACAAAGGACGACTGGTACGTCGAGAGTGACGAGCGCAACCCAATCGGCGTCTACGGGGCCACCAAGAGCGCCGGCGAAGACGCGGCGTTGGCGGCGAGCCGGTCACTCATTCTTCGCACCGCCTGGGTGTACGGGGCGCTTGGCGCGAATTTTGTTCGAACCATGCTCAGGTTGGCGGCCGAGCGAGACGAACTTGGCGTAGTCGAGGATCAGGTCGGCTGCCCGACGGCGGCCGGTGACATCGCCTGTGCCATTGTCGACATCATCGAGGCCACCGAAGGTGGTCGTTCAGTGAAGCGAGGCGGAGCTCAGGAGCATCGACTGTTCCATCTCACCTCGCCAAGCGACGTCAGCTGGTTCGAGTTTGCCAACCTGATCTTCAAGATGTCCCAAGTCGGGTTCAACGGTCAGTGTCGACCACTGTCGACCGACGAGTACCCGACTCCGGCCGCCCGTCCGGCCAACAGCCGGTTGGACTCGACGTTGCTGTTCGACACGTTCGGTATCCGATTGCCAGAGCTGAGCGAGGCCCTCCGCCCGGTGCTGGCCGAGTTGGAGTCGAGCGGCTAAGCGGACGTCGATTCGGCTGTCGCCGGGCTGGCCTCTCGCTCTGACGGCAGCAGGAAGAACGTGGCTGCACCCAAACTGGAGACAAGTCCGGCAGCGATGAGGGTGGGGGAGTAGCCCAGCCGATCAATCATGGCGCCCGCCGTTGGTGGTCCGATCAGGCCACCTACCCCGGCTGCGGTGTACAGCGCCCCGAGCATCCCTCCTAGCCCGACCGTGCCGAAGAGCCGGGCCGCCACCACCGGCGACAGGGCGATGAACCCGCCGTAGGCCACCCCGAGAATAACGGCGAACAACACCAACTGGCTGTACCGGTCCGCGGCCGTTAGCCAGATCAGATAGCTGGCCGCCATGACGGCCAAAGAGCCGTAAAAGAGCTTGAGGGAATCGAGGCGACTCGCTGCCGCTCCCAACCCGAGCCGCCCCACAACCGAGCACAAGCCGATGAGCCCGACGATTACCGAGCCCGAACCGTCGATGCGTTGCTCGGCCACATAGTCAGCCATGAACACAAAGGGGATGAACAGTCCCATTGAGATGAACATGGTGGCCGCGTACAAAACACCGAACGTGGGCGATGACCGAATCCGCCGCAACAGTTGACCGAAGCCACTCTGGGCTTCATCCGATCCGCCTTGAGAGCGCGGTGGTCGGCGTGCCCCGATTGAGGCCAACGACAACAGCGCAGCGGCGCCGGCGGCCAGGTATAGATACGCGGTTCGCCAACCGACCTCTGCGATCAGACGCTCGGCCAGAGGAGCGACAACCAGCGTTCCGGTGCCGATCCCTGCCACTGCGAAGCCGACAGCGGTGCTTCGATGGCGGTCGAACCACGCTCCGACACAGGCCACC
>CALJMD010000143.1 GCA_937981915.1 uncultured Acidimicrobiales bacterium | reverse complement strand
GTGACCGCGAACCCGGTACTGGTTGATCAAGGTGTTGACCGACAGCTGTTTCGCCACTGCACCGTGGACGCTGTCTTCATGCTCAGCGGCGCCGTGGTCGGTCCGCCACTTGACTGCCTCGTAGGGAACACCGACGTCACTGAACGCCTGGTCGTAGAAGCCGTCTTCGCCTAATAGAAGCTCGTGGACCTTCTTCAAGAACATGCCTGACTCGGCACCTTGAATGATCCGGTGGTCGTAGGTGGAGGTAATGGCGATGATCTTCGACACGCCCAACTGCGCCAGCATCTTGGGGTCGGCAGCCTGGAACTCGGTGGGGTAGCCGATTCGACCAACGCCGATAATGGCGCCTTGCCCCGGCATGAGGCGCGGCACCGACTGCAGCGTGCCGATCGTCCCCGGGTTGGTCAGCGTCATCGTGGCCCCGGTCATGTCATCGACCGTGATCTTCCCGGCTTTGACCTTGGCGATCAGGGCTTCGTAGTAATCGACGAACTGATCGAAGCTCATCTTGTCGGCCGCTTTGATCACCGGCACCAGAAGGGTGCGCGAGCCGTCGCTCTTTTGCATGTCGACCGCGATGCCAAGGTTGACATCGGGGTTGCGGACCAACATCGGCTTGCCGTCGTCGTCGGTTTCGTAGTGGTTGTTTAGCGATGGGGCCACGGCCTTGACCGCTTGTACCACCGCGTAGCCAATGACGTGGGTGAAGCTAACCTTTCCACCCCGGACTCGCTTGAGGTGGTTGTTCAGAATGGTTCGATTGATTTCGAGCAGCTTGGCCGGTACCTCGCGGAAGCTGGTGGCGGTCGGCACCTCAAGGCTGGCTTCCATGTTGGCGGCAATGCGCGCCGCCACACCCCTAATGGGCTCACCAGCTGGCTCTTCAACGGCAGCGACCGGCTCAGCCTTCTGACCGTTGGCGCTAGCGGTGGTCTGAGCGACCGGTTGAGGAGTGGGAGCCGGGTCGGGGGACGCTGCGGGAGCGGCAGCAGTCGGTGCAGCTGGCTCGGGGGCGGCGTCCGCCGCCGGGGCCGAAGCGGCAGCACTAGTAGCGGCGGGCGCACGGTTCAACGGGGAACCGTCAAACCAAACGGTTTCGCCTTCCGGTTCAGTGGTAGCCACTGATCCCACCGGTTTGCCGTCGGCGAAGATCTTCTGCCACTGATCGGGAACCGACTTGGGATTGTCGAGATACTGGTTATACAGCTCGTCGACGAACCACGAGTTCGGCCCGGCGGTGCTGTCTGAGTGGTCGTCAGCGGAGTCGTTTTCTGGAGAGCTCACGCGGTTGATCCTAGTCGCTGATAGCGCCGGCCAAAGAGTTGTTGCCCGGCCCGCGGTCACAGTGCCCGAAGATCGTTGCACCTCGGAGAAAGTCCGGCCGCTAGGGTACTGGGCATGCTGGTTGCGACGTGGAACGTCAACTCGTTAAATGCCCGTATGCCCAGGGTCGAGCAGTGGCTGACCGAGGTTCGGCCAGACATCGTTTGCCTGCAGGAGACCAAGTTGGGCGACGATGCGGTGCCGACCGAGGTGTTCGAGGCGCTTGGCTACGAGGTGGCCCATCATGGGCAAGGACAATGGAATGGCGTGGCCATTTTGTCCACGGTCGGTATCGACGACGTTGTGCACGGCTTCGATCCGTCGCTGGAGCCAGACACCGATGCTCGGCTGATCTCGGCCAGCTGCGGCGGCATTCGAATGCACAGCGTCTACGTGCCCAACGGTCGGGCCGTTGACGATGACCACTACCAGTACAAGTTGAGCTGGCTTGATCGCCTCGTCGGACATCTCGACGCGACGACAAAGCCGTCCGAACATGTGGTGGTCGCCGGTGACTGGAACGTCGCTCCCGAGGACCGTGACGTGTGGGATCGAGCGGCCTTTGAGGGCCTGACACACGTCACCAAACCGGAGCGGTCGGCCATCGCCGCGGTTAGAGACTGGGGCTTGGTTGATACCTTCCGCCAGCGCTACGACGAGGCTGGCCTGTACAGCTACTACGACTACCAGGCCGGTAGATTCCACAAGCGTCAGGGCATGCGGATCGATTATCTGTTGGCATCGGAATCACTGGCCGAGAGCTGCCGTCTCGACCTGGTGGACCGCAACGCCCGCAAAGGCAAAAAGCCGAGCGATCACGCGCCGGTACTGGCCCGCTACGACATCTAGGAGTCACAAGACCCTGAGCGCGGCGGTGGCGGTTTTTTGCTTGTGTCTGTTCGGGCGTGGCCGATGGAGAGGTTCGTTGTCCAGGCCGGAATTCGGCCGTCGTGGCTAGCATGTCTCTGGACAAGCCGATATCAGTGGTCGCCCCCGGCGTGCCATTCCCGTTGCCGTCTAGCGACTGCGGCCGGTCCGAGATAGGGCGACACACGACTACTTCAATGGTCTTCTTCAGTATTCACCTCAGCGAAGCCGGTCGCATCGGCGTATCTTCACTGCCGGGTGGCGCTGCGTCGTGGACCTACCGAGCACCGATGTTTAGGACGTCACGTGCTTAGAAGCCTTAGTCATCACGAACTGCTGGTCTTCTGGACCCAACTGTTGGCGTTGTTCGCTGTGGCCCGGCTCCTGGGTGCAGCAGCCCGCCGGGTTGGCCTACCGTCGGTAGTTGGCGAGTTATCAGCTGGTTTGCTACTCGGGCCAAGTGTGTTCGGTGCCCTTTGGCCGTCGGGATTTGACTGGTTTCTGCCGTCTGGGGACTACAGCGTTACTCAGTCGGCCATGATCCTCGCCGTGTCGTGGTTCGGAGCCGCCTTCCTGCTGGTGGTCGCCGGGTTCGAAACCGACCTTGACCTCATCACCAGGCTGGGCCGCGCCGCGTTCTTGGTGACGTTGGGCAGCGTTATCGTCCCGCTGGCCGGTGGCCTCGTTGTCGGTCTGTCGATGCCGGCTGACTTCTACGGAACGATTGATGGAAACGAGCCGAGCCGTTTGGTGTTCGCTCTGTTTGTTGCCGCAAGCGTTGCGGTGTCGGCCTTGGCGGTAGTGGCCAAGATTCTTGGTGACCTCGGGCTGATGCGTCGAGACGTTGGCCAGATCACCATTGCCGCCGGTATGGCCAACGATCTGGTCGGCTGGGTCATCCTCGGCGTAATCGCCGGGCTGGCCGCCTCCGGTGAGCTTTCGATCGGGCAGGCGTTGTTCACGGTTGCTGCTCTAGCGGGGTTCATGCTCGGGGCGTTGACCATAGGTCAATGGATGGTCGATCGATCCCTACGCTACGTACGACGCAACGGCCGCAACGTCAGTGGTGCTCTGACGGTGATCGTTTCGACCATGTTGATCTTCGGTGTTATCACTCAGGCCATTGGGGTTGAGGCGGTGTTGGGAACGTTCGTTGCCGGTGTGATCTTGACCAGGTCTCGGTTCCACCAGAACGAGGCCGAACACCTCATCGAGGAACTCACGTCGGTGTTGTTCGCTCCGCTGTTCTTCGCCACCGCCGGCTTGCGGCTCGACCTTTCGCTCATCCGAGGCACCGCGCTGCTCTGGGCGCTGGCGCTTCTCGCCGTGGCGCTGATCCTCAAGTTCACCGGTACCTTCCTCGGTGCAAAGGCGGCGGGCTTGACCAACCAGGAAGGCATGGTTCTCGGGTCGGGCCTCAACGCCAGGGGTGCGCTCGAAATCATCATCGCGACCGTCGGCCTGTCGCTGGGCGTCTTCAATCAGACCACCTTCACGATCATCGTCATGATCCCGTTGGTGACCTCGTTGGTCGCCTCCATTGGACTACGGGTCTTCAGCCGAGGCCTTGAGGGTTCAGTGGCGGAACGGGAACGACTGGCCCGCGAACAGGCTCTTGACTCCAATCTTTTGGTTCGCAACAGCCGAATGCTGGTGCCGTTCAACGCCGAGGCCAACAGTCTGGTCGCGGCACAGGTCGGCCACTTTGCCTGGCCGAAAGAAGTCGGTGCCACCGTGATGCAGGTTGGCGACCCGGTCGACGAGTCCGACCTCGACGCCCTCAACAACGTGCTGTACGGCAGGACGATTGAGATGGCTGATGTTGAAGCGGACGGCACCGACGAAGAAGTGGCCGCTGAAATCGTGGCTCGATCACGCCTCGGATACGGCGTCATCACTCTCGGCGCCCGCCACGAAATCACCGGTCAGCAACGACGACCGGTGTCGGGCTTGGTCACCGAAGTTCTTCGTCAAACCGAGGTGCCGGTGGTGCTTGTCCGTAAGGCCATGAATCATCCGGGCCGCTTGCCCGGGGCATTCGGCCATGCCCTGTTGCCGGTGGTGGGCAGCGCGTCGTCGAGGGCGGCGCTTGAGTTGGCGGCCAACCTGTCGGCCAACCTCGGCACCAAGCTGACCTTGAGCCATGTCATCTACCGGCCACAAGTCGAACCCGCTGGTGGCTTCTTCAGCCTGTTCCGAGGCGAGGGTAATAGTGAGCTGACCGATGAAGTAGGCGAACGACTGCTCGACGAAGCTCACGACTACATCATTGATACCAACGCCGCCGCCGAGCCGGAAATGGAAATCCGCTTCGCCGCTTCGCCCGGGCTGGATATTGTTCGCCACGCCGGCGACATTGAGGCCGACCTAATCGTGGTCGGTGCCCAGCTCAGACGGCTGGAGGAAGTGCGGCCCAGTCTCGGCCCGAACGTCGAGCACATTCTTGATCACGCCGAGCAGACGGTGGTTGTCGTCGTAACGCCCGACAGTTTGCCGAACACCGGCGCCAGCTGATCTGCGCCAGGTGGCCGGTGTCGACCAGCCCCGGTACCTAGTCTTTTGTCATCGGTCTGAGCCGCCGGTGGCTTCGCCGGCCGTGGCCAGCTGTTCCAACAGCTCAGGGGCCAGCCGAGACAGCTTGGCCGGACGGAGATCGGCCACGACCGCCAGCTGTGCGGTTGACGTCGGCCGAACCCGCGCCAACGCCCGCAGAGTGGCGTCGTCGAGAATGACTCGGCCCGGTACACCGGCCGCTCGGGCTTTGGTATCGCGCCACGACCGCAGCTGACGGTACAGGTCGTCGTCAGACAGGGGCGCACCGACCACGTCCGACATCGACTGGCGCCCGATCGGCGGGTCGCCCAGGTGCCGTCGAGACTGTTCAACATGGCGCTTCCATACCGCCTGGCGAGATCGGCGAGGTCGTTCGGCAGCGGATCCAAAGTCCATGGCGTTCAGCCATGGGGACGGCTGGCGGTCCACCACTTTGGTCCCGAACGTTCGGGTTTGACTCCAGTGAAGGTGAAGTTCGTCGGCGGCTCGAGTCATTGCGACGTACAGCAGTCGCCGCTCCTCCCTCAGTTGCATTTCGGTACGGGCGTAGGCGATAGGCACGAACCCGACCTCAACACCGGCCAAATGCACGATTGGCCACTCGAGGCCTTTCGAACCGTGAAAGGTAGCGAGGTCGACTGCCGGGTCGTCGCCGTCCACGTCGCCGGCGTGCAGCGTTTGAATCCATGCCGCCAACCCGGCCCCGGTCGGATTGAGTTCGACGGCAAGGTAGTCGTGGATCAAGCGACTCAACGCTCCAAGGTTGTTGAGTCGCTCTGCGTTCGCTGACGCGGCCGAGTCCTGCCCGGCCTCGGATTGTTCGTCCAAATAGGCGTCGAGTTGTTCGAGTTGGCTGCGGAGGTCGATGCCGGGTCGGCTCAGCTCTTTGAGTTTCGCCTTGGTCTCGGGGCTGCCAAGCGGGCCTGGGCCGCTGCGTAACCTTGACGGGACCCCGGCTGCTGAGAGCTCTCGCTCGATGACGGCCAGTTGGGCGTTGGTTCGAACCAGGACCGCCATCTCAGGCCACGATCGTCCCATCCCTTTGTCGTGCACAAGGGCTGAGGCAACGGCCTGGGCTTCGTCGACGTCGGACGGGTGCGCGGTCACCGTCGGGTTCTGGCCGTGGCCCCGATAGGCGACAAGCGGGGCGACGTCTGGGCCGAGGGCGGCTGCCGACGCCGCCAGAATCCCCTCAGTTGACCGGTAGTTCATGTCCAAGTTGATGACGGCGTCGGCCGAGTTGGCGGCTCGGTCCAGCAGCGCCGGGTCGGAGCCGTTCCACCCGTAGATGGCTTGACGGGGATCGCCGACCACGAACAGATCGTGACGGTCACCCAGCCACAAGTCGAGGAGTTTGTGCTGGAGCGGATTGACGTCTTGGAACTCGTCGACGTAGAAGTGACGGTGACGCCAGCGCACGGCTTCGGCGTAGTCGGGGTCGGCTTGAAGGTCCCTGATGGCGAGGTAGAGCAGGTCGTCGAAGTCGACGACTCGTTTACGTCGTTTCTCCCGCTGGTAGCGAACCATGATGTCGGCGATAAAGCCCGGCTCGCCGACGGCGGCCCTTCCAGCCGCTTTGGCTGCTTCGTCGTAGCGGTCGGGTTCCACCAACCTGGCTCGAGCCCATTCGACTTCTCCGGCCACGTCCAGTAGGTCGGTGTCGGCAGTTCGAGCCCCAATTTGGGCTAGCAGACGTATCTTGCCGTCTAAGATGGCCGGTGGCACGGTCCTGCGTTCCGCCCATCGTTCCCTTAGCTGAGTGAGCGCGAAGCTGTGGAAGGTGCCAGCAGGCACCGCGTCTCGCAGCCCGAGGCGGAACTGTCGCTGGCGAAGCTCGTTGGCTGCTTTGCGGGTGAATGTCAGAACGAGGACGCGAGCCGGGTCGGTTTGATCAGCGAGGATCCGCCATGCCACCCGGCGGGTCAGAACCCTGGTCTTCCCCGAACCGGCCCCGGCCAGGACAACGGTCCGTCCGGCTGGCGCTGTTACCGCTTCGATTTGGTGTTCGTTAAGCCCATCGAGAAGCTGAGTGCGCCGCTGATCTGCCGGGTTAGCGTTCCCGACGTCTGCTGCCAACTGCTCGTGACCCACCCGATCACAGTAACCCGGCCGCGAGACAACCCGGCCGCAAGACCCCGACGACACGGGCTAAGTTGGGGCGGTGGCCTTCTCCGACAAGCAGCTGAACACTGGTGAGCAGGTGGTACTGGACCTGCGTCCCCACTGGTGGTTCTTCGCCAACCAGACCGTCGCCCTCGTTGGAGCCGTCATTCTCGGCGTTATTGCCCTGACCTTCTTCGGCGGGAGTGCTCTCGTAAGTTTGCTGGCAGCCAGCCTGATCGTCGTCGTGCTCGCCTGGTTCATCGCCCGCTACGTGGTGTGGACCACCACCAACTTCGTGCTCACCAGCGATCGGCTCATCAACCGGAGCGGCGTGTTCAGCCGACAAGGCATCGAAATTCCATTGGAACGAATCAACACGGTGTTCTTCAGCCAAAATCTGTTCGAGCGGGTAATCGGCGCCGGCAATCTGGTGGTTGAGTCAGCAGGCGAAATGGGCCGTCAGCAGTTCGCCCATGTGCGTCAGCCGCTTGATGTGCAGAACGAGATTTACAGCCAGATGGAAGATAACGAGAATCGCAAGTTTGATCGCGTAAACACCGCGGTGGCGGGTCCCGGTCCAAGCATTCCCGAGCAGATCGAACAGCTCGACAGCTTGCGTCAGCGAGGCATCATCTCCGACGACGAGTTCTCCCGCAAAAAGACAGAGCTACTCAACCGCATGTAGCTGTCGGGACCGGCTGCGTCACCGCTAGCGTGACGCCATGCCTGGAGTGCCTGCAGCCCATTACTCGGTCAATCTACGCGTTCGCTTGGACAACAGACCTGGTGTGCTCGGTCAACTGGCGGTGGCCATCGGTGAGGCCGGCGGCAACATCTTTGCCATCGACGGCTTCGTGGCCAAAGGGCCCGTGCTCGAACGCGACATCGTGGTCAACTGCTCCGATGTCGACCATCAGGAGCACATCATCGCAGTGGCCTCCGATGTGGACGGTGTCGATCTGTTGGATCACTACGATCGCACCTTCCGGATGCACGAAGGAGGCAAGATTGAAGTCCTGCCACTCTGCCCGGTGGGGGACAAGGACGACTTGTCGATGGCGTACACACCTGGAGTGGCCCGGGTCTGCACCGCTATCGCGGAGAACCCAGCACTGGCCGACAGCCACACAATCCGGCGCAACACGGTGGCCATCGTTTCCGACGGCACCGCAGTGCTCGGCCTCGGCGACATCGGACCGAAAGCGGCCATGCCGGTCATGGAAGGCAAGGCGTTGCTGTTCAAAGAGTTCGGCAACGTGGACGCCTTCCCCATCTGCCTCGATGTCGAGACGCCCGAAGAGTTGATCGAGACAGTCGTCCGCCTGGCCCCAACGTTTGGTGGCGTGAACCTGGAAGACATCGCAGCCCCGGGAGCCTTCGAGATCGAGGCCCAGCTCAAAGAGCGCCTCGACATCCCGATCTTTCACGATGATCAGCATGGGACGGCCATCGTGGCGTTGGCCGGATTGAACAACGCTCTGAAAGTCGTCGGCAAAAAGATGGGCGACGTCAACGTCGTCGTGGCCGGAATGGGCGCCGCCGGTGTTGCCGTTGGCAAGATCCTTTTGGGTGCCGGAGTCGGGTCGATCATCGGCGTTGACCGCCAGGGAGCGGTGTATGACGGGCGAGACAACCTGAACTCGGCCAAGCAATGGTTCGCCGAGCACACCAACCACGACCGTCAATCCGGGTCGATCAGCGACGTCTTGGTCGGCGCAGATGTATTCCTGGGGCTAAGCGGCCCGGACCTGTTGTCCGTCGATGACGTGAAGTCCATGGCTTCGGAGCCGATTGTTTTCGCCATGGCCAACCCCGACCCGGAGATTCGCCCCGAAGCGGTTGAAGGCATCGTCGGAGTGATGGCCACGGGTCGCAGCGACTTTCCCAATCAAATCAACAACGTGCTGGCGTTCCCCGGTGTGTTTCGGGGTGCTCTCGACGCATCGGCGTCGGACATCACCGAGAACATGAAATTGGCGGCGGCGACCGCTATCGCGGAGTCGGTGTCGGACGACGAGTTGTCGGCCGAGTTCATTGTTCCCTCGGTGTTCAACAAAGACGTCCCTATGCGGGTGGCGTCCGCGGTTGCCGAGGCCGCCAGAGCCGATGGGGTTTGTCGGCTCTAGGCCTCTCCGCATCTCTCTAGATTTGGAGGCGGCCTGATCAACGCGGCAGCACTGCACAGCACTACAACCACGGCGATGATCGTGGCGGTCCAGGTCCCTGAAAGATCCCGAACCAGGCCGCCCGTGAACGGTCCGATGCCACCGGCAACGCCGAGAACCAGACCTTGAAGGCCCATGAGAAGCCCGAGGTCGCCGGGGTCGAAGCGGCTGCGAGCATGAATGGCTTGAAGCGGACTGGATGCCCCCAGACCGGTCCCGGCCAAGATGGCGAACGCTACGGCACCGGCGATAAGAATCGGGCTGTCCACGCCCGGCTTGGAACCGGCGAGTCCCGCTCCGATTAGAAGCGCCACACCGGCGGACGCTGTCGCCAGGTAGGCCCCGCGGAGCAATACGTCGGTGCCTCGGCGTTCGATCTGAGCGGAGAGGCCCACTCTCCCGAGGAGCTGGCAGAGGCCGCGCAGGCCTCCGAACGCCCCGGCCAGGCCCAACGACAAGCCGACGCTGGTCATCATCGGTACCTGGTACACCCAGATAGTGCTGCCGGCCGCTCCGGCCAAGAGATATACGGCGAGAATCCGACGTATAGCGGGGGAGCCCAATGCGGTACGCAGCGTGGCCAGGGGTCGAGTTGAAGCGACCAGGCCACTTTCGTGCGACGCTCCGCCCGGGGCCAGGACCAACGCCTGAGCAGCGCCGAGAGCACCGGCCGCCACCAGTACCGCCGCCACCAGCCGCCAGTGCCACATTGCTACCAGCCACGCCGTAAGGGGTAGATAGATAGGGCTGGCGAACGCTCCGACGATGGTGAGCGAGCTGATAGCCCAATCCGGGCGATCGAACCGAAGGCGCGAGACGATAACCGTGGTAATGGTGTAGAAACCGGTCGCGCCCCCGATCCCGGCTCCCGTTGCGAACAGCGCACCGAAGAGCCACTTGTCGTCGACCAATAGCGCTCCGGCCATGAGGCTGCTGGCCACCGTCAAATGGATGGCATACGGGGCCCTGGCTCCGAAGCGGTCCAGTAGACGCCCGGTCCAGAATGCTCCGATGCCGGAAAGCGCCATGGCCCATCCGTAGATGGTTCCTAGGAAGGCGGCACCCCAGCCGGTATCGGAGGAGATCGGTTCCAGGAGCACCCCGAAGCCGTAGGCCCAGGTGCCATAAGCGGTGATGGTGTAGACGCCGAGCGAGATGATGGGGGTCAAACCCCTTGTGCCCGGGTCCGGATCGGAAACCTCGATCGGGGTCACCATGACCGGAATGTAGCGCCGACCGTCCGTCGGCGCCTTTGCTTAGCTCGCCAGACCGGCGATGGCCTTGGCCACGGCCAGTGTTCTCAGCGAGTTATCGCGATGGAGATTCTCCACCATTGCGCCGTCGACAGTGACTACTCCCAGACCTTGCGCCTCCGCTTCTGCGAAGGCTTCTACTACTCGGCGAGCATGGGCAACGTCGGATTCCGACGGCGACCACACGTCGTTGGCCACACCGACCTGGGAGGGGTGGATTAAGGTTTTGCCGTCGAATCCCAGCCGCAGGCCCTGTTCGGCTTCAGCCGTGAAACCGTCGGCGTCGGAAATGTCGTTGAACACGCCGTCGACGATGTCGATGCCGGCGGCACGGGCGGCTAACACCGCCGAGGCTAAATGGGGGACAAGGGCTTCCCGTCCGTTTCCGGCTGCAGCTCGAAGTTCTTTAACCAGGTCGTTGGTGCCCATCACCAACACTTCGACGCGGGCATGCTCGGCAATGGCGGCGGCATCGATGATGGCGATTGGTGTTTCGATCATGGCCCAAATCGAAAGCTCATCGGGGGCGCCGGCTGCACTCAGCTGTTGTGACACCCGGTCGAGCTGTTCGGTGGAGTTGACCTTCGGTATAACAACTGCCGCTGCACCGGAGGTGGCGATGGCGGTGAGGTCGTCGGCTCCCCACGGCGTGCTGAGATCATTGGCTCGAATAGTGATTTCGCGGTGACCGTAGGCGTCGGTCTCAGCTGCCAGGGTGGCGGCGGCTACCGCTGCATGTCGAGCATCGGATTTGGCGTCGGGAGCCACGGCATCTTCAAGATCGAGGATCAGGGCGTCAGCGGGGATGCTCTTGGCCTTCTCCAGCGCCCGGGCATTGGATGACGGCATGTACAGCACGCTGCGCCGGGGCTTGATCACATCTTGAGGTGGTGCGGCAGCGGTCATGATGTTGCTCCAAACCCGTAGGCGGACGCCAGCTCATGGTCGCGTTGGGCCAGTGACTTGGCCAGCTCGACCACGACCCTGCATTGCTTCACCGACGCATCGTCTTCCATTTTGCCGTCCAACATGATGGCTCCGGTGCCGTCGCCCATCGCCTCGATGACTCGGGTAGCGTGCGCAACTTCGGCCGGGTCGGGGCTGAAGACCTTCTTGGCCACTCCGATTTGGACCGGGTGTAGCGACCATGCTCCGACACAGCCGAGAAGGTAGGCATTGCGGAACTGGTCTTCGCAGGCCACGGTGTCGGCAATGTCGCCGAACGGTCCATAGAAAGGGAGTATTCCGTGCATGACGCAGGCATCGACCATGCGAGCGATCGTGTAGTGCCAAAGGTCTTGTTGATGAGTGGCCCGCCCTTCGGCCTGAGCGGGTTCGGCCCCTTCGGCCGGATCGTCGCGCACGAGGTAGCCGGGGTGACCACCACCAACTCTGGTGGTCTTCATTCGGCGGTTGGCGGCAAGATCGGCCGGTCCCAGCGACAGCCCTTGCATTCGGGGCGAGGCGCCGCAGATCTCTTCGACGTTGGCTACACCGCGGGCGGTTTCCAAGATGGCGTGCACCAGGATCGGTTGGGCTAGTTCGGCCTTGGCTTCAAGCTGTGCCAGGAGTCGGTCTACGTAGTGGATGTCTTCTGGTCCCTCGACTTTGGGAACCATGATGACGTCCAGGTTGTGGCCGATCTCGCTCACCAGCGCAGTGACGTCGTCGAGGAACCAGGGTGAGTCAAGCGAGTTCACTCTGCTCCACAATTGGGTGTCGCCTATGTCGACGTTGCGTCCCACCTCGACCATGCCCGCTCGGGCCGCCTCTTTGTCCGAGGCAGGTACTCCGTCTTCGAGGTTGCCGAGGAGGATGTCGACGGTGGGGGCGATGTCGGGAACCTTGGCTCGCATCTTCTCCACCGAGGGTGGGAAGAAGTGGATCATTCGGCTGGGCCGCACCGGTATTTCTCTGACCGGATCAGGGGCGCCTAGGGCCAGTGGGCGGAAGAAGTCCTTCGGAGATCGCACGATCGGTAACGGTACTGTTGGGAATGGTCGCGGTCCCACTCCGGCCGAAAAATCCTGCCAATCCTGCCGCTACGACGTTGGGTGAATGATGTCTCTAGTGGAGTTCGCTCAAAAACTCCAGCAGCAGTTGATTCACCTGCGACGGCTTTTCCTGCTGGACCCAGTGGCCGCACTCGTCAAGGATGACACTTCGCGAAAGGTGGGGAAGCGTTGTGGGGAAGCGCCTTATGGCGTCGGCTCCGAGCATTGTCGGACCGTCAACGTCGCCACCGATGAACAAGGCGGGAACCTGGACCGGCGCATACCGCCAGGCTGCCAATTCATGCCAGTCACGGGTGATGTTGCGGTAGCGGTTGAAGCCTCCGGTCAGACCGGTTCGCGTGAACTCGCTGACGTAGTAGCCGAAATCGGTCTCGGTCATCCATGCCATCTGACGTGACCCTGGCAGTTGGAATCGTTCCCGCATCGCGGTGTCGGGGGCCACGAATCCCATGGACGGAGCAGTGAGGTCGGCCTCGCCAGACGCCGTGAAGTAGAAGCCTTGGAGCCAGCCGGACATGTCCGGCTCGACCTCGGCCTCTACGATCCCGGGCGCCTGGAAGTAGTCGATGTAGAACAGCTCGTCGGCGGAGAAAGCTCGGAAGGCGTCGAGGGGTTTTGTGTCACCCCGCGGGCTGTACGGCACCGACAAACCGGCCACGCCGCTGACACGGTCAGGGCGCATTAGGGCGGTGTTCCAGGCCACCGGGGCGCCCCAGTCGTGGCCGACAACCACTGCCTGTTCACATTCAAAATGATCGAGCACGGCGATGACATCGCCGACCAGTGAGGTCATTGAATAGTCTTCAATCTCGGCCGGGGCCGAAGACTGGCCGTAGCCTCGAACGTCGATGGCGATCGCCCGGTAGCCGAATGGAGGCAGAGCCTCGAGCTGGTGACGCCATGAGTACCAAAGTTCGGGAAAGCCGTGAATGAACACCACGGTGGCGACAGGGGCATCATCTGGCTCGGCCACGGCGGAATGAATAGCAACGTCTGATGACGTGACCGAAACATGTTTGAGCGATCGAAGCGCGGGGCTCGTAGTCTCTGTCTCATGCTGGCTGTCGGTTGGTTCGCTCGACATCTGTCGCTCCTGGCTATCGCACGGTTCCATCTTCCGCCGCTCGGGCGATGGTCAACTTTAGGGCGGCCCGACACTACTGTAGGTTCTGCTTCCCACTGGACGACGAGCGGAATCGGGTAGATGTCCGACCAACAGCCATATGAACTGCCAGACGAGGTGTCGGGGCTTGATCGACCCGACGTCGACGTGCCCGATGCCGACGCCGGCGCCGAAAGCGACACGTCGTCGATTTTGGAAGACGACGACCAATCCGTCGTACCTCCGGCGCTTTCCAACAGGGGTTCGCGTGGTGGGTTCGGCCGTCGACTGCTTGGACTGATCGCAACCGTATTGGGTCTGGCCGGTTGTCTCCTATCGCTGGCAGTGGCAGTCGTGATGCTGCGGTTCGGTTTGGCGGCCGGAGACGCCGCTGACGGGCTCATCGAACCAATCTCATCGTCGGTTGATCAGCTTGAGACTCGAGTGGATCAGACCGATGATCTGGTCGGCCGATCCGGTGTCGACGCCGGTGACCTTGATCTGTTATCGGCCCGAGCCGACGGCCTGGCTGATCTGTCCGATGGCGTGCAGCGAAGCTTCTCCGCCATTTCCGATCATCCGATCTATCGCTGGCTCCCGGTTGAGCTCGATTCTCTTCAGAGTGTCCTCGGCGACATCGAGGAATCCAGTTCCTCGATCGCTAGTGCGGCTCGCAGTGGTGCCGACAACGGACGCATTCCGGCGAACGACGCCAATCGGATCAGTGAAGAGGTCAATCAGCTTCAAGCTGGATTCGGGAACGTGCGGGGCGTGGTCGAAGAGGCCAAGGACTCACTGACGAGCTGGATCAGACTGGCGACGCTGGCCGGCGTTGCCCTGGCGCTATGGAGTCTGTGGGCGCAGTCTTGGTTGCTTCGCCGAGGCTGGCGGGCCATTCTCGGGCACGCGCCGTAGCCGCCCGCTCGACCTCGTTCCGGCGGGCCTACACATAGGGCAGGCTCCACTCGAAGAGCGATGCCAGCATCGTTTCGTGGAAGCCAACGGCGGTAGCGACCGCCAGCATCACCAGCAGGGCTGCGCCGACGATCGAAAGCGGCGGCTCGACAAGTTCGAGAAACCAATCCGCGGTCAGATGATGGATGGCACCGAGAGCCAGCAACGGACTCAAAGCGCCAACAAGGTAGATGGCCATCGACACCAGACCGGACGACCCCTGCGTCGGCAGTTCGTTGAGTAGCAGGCCGAATTCAGCTCCGACGCAAGGCAACCACAATTCGGCTGCCGCGAACCCGACGAGCGCGCCCCCAAGAAGGGCGACCAGATCAAGGCGGCTGATTGGCGGAGACAGCAGCATGGCAACGGCGATGAACAACGCCACCGCGGCGATGATCGGATGCCAGCCGGCTCCCGCGCCGCTGAAACGAAGCCAGGAGAACATCAATACCGCAAGACAGAATCCGGTTAACGCTGGAATGGCGGTCTCCCTGGCTGTGAGCGCTGCGGCCAATCCGGGCACGAGGAGGATCAACGTGCACGGCAAGATGGCCGCTTCAAATCCTTCTACCAGAAGCATCAACATGGCATCCAACGTTTTAGCATCGCCACGGGGTGCCTAGGCGCCGGGATTCTCGATGAGGAACGACACTGTGGCTTCAAGGCGATCGTAGCGGCCTTCGCCGACGTGGTCATAGCGGATCTGGCCTGCTTGGTCGATCACGTAGGTTCGGGGCCAGAATCGGCGGCTCCCCTGCCACGAACGAAAGTTTGTCTTGTTGGTGTCCAGGGCGACAGGCCATGGGATGTTCTGATCCACGGTGGCCTGCGCTACCGCATCGGGGTCGCTCTCGTAGTCGAACTCGGGGGAGTGCACCCCGATGATTTCCAGACCTTGTGGTTCCCAACGGCCGTAGATGTCTCTGAGATGGGGGAGGGTGTTTTTGCAGTTGACACAGCCGAATGTCCAGAACTTCACGATTCGTACCTGTCCGTCGAACGAGGACAGATCGACGGCGTTGCTATTAATCCAGCCGTCGAGGTCAACCAACTCCTGATAAGCACCTAGTCGCGGCGGCGCCTCGCCCAGCGCCGGCTGAGCGTCGGCCTCGGCTTGGACTCCTGCGACCGCCCCGGCGTTCTCGGCGTCGTCTGTGCTGTCTGTGCTGTTTGCGCTATCAGCGTTGTTGGTGCCGTCTGCTTCGTCGGTGGTTCGAATAGCGGTGATTCCTCCAACACCGTCATCGAAAACGCCGACTACGGCACTGGCAAGCCCGGCAACTGAGAACCCAAGAACGGCAATGGCCAGCATCCGCCCCGGCCGACGAGCGGGCTTGGAATCTGTAGTGGAGCGGGACTTGGCTGAAGATTTTGATGGCACGACAGAACCCCTACGGGAGATGTTGCCCCACTCCCTGGTCTACCCCCAGGTTAGATCCGACCGGTGACGTTCACCCGCATCTTCACCGATGGCGCTCGTTAACCGCCGATCCGTCGTGTCGCTCGAAAGTGGTTCGGGCGGCAGTTCGATCTACTGTTGCGCCATGGGACCGCTGGAAGGACTGACCATCATCGAACTGGCCGGGATAGGCCCTGGGCCGTTTTGCGGAATGATGCTCTCGGACATGGGAGCCGACGTCATCCGCATTGACCGGGCATCGGCTGTGCCGGAACAGACGCCGGACCGACCACCACCAGACGTGTTGGGGCGAGGACGAACGTCAATCGGTGTTGACTTGAAACACCCCGACGGGGTGGAGACGGTACTTCGGTTGGTCGAACAGGCTGACGGCCTCATCGAAGGATTTCGGCCGGGTGTAACCGAACGCCTGGGCCTCGGGCCGCAAGACTGTATGGCTCGCAACCCTGCCTTGGTCTACGGCCGCATGACCGGCTGGGGTCAAGACGGACCCTACGCCCAGGCAGCCGGTCATGACATCAACTACATTTCGCTGGCCGGAGCGTTGGAACCGATCGGTCGCCGCGGCGAGGGGCCGGTGCCGCCGTTGAACATGCTCGGCGACTTCGGCGGCGGCGGGATGATGCTGGCCTTCGGCATGGTCTGCGGCATCCTCGAGGCTGGCCGATCAGGCACTGGGCAGGTGGTCGACGCCGCCATGGTCGACGGGGCGGCCACGCTGGCCAACTTCGTCTGGGGTCTCAAAGAGGTGGGCATGTGGGAACCGGAACGGGGAACCAACCTGCTCGACACCGGCGCTCCGTGTTACGACGTTTACCAGTGCGCAGATGGGACCTACATCTCAATTGGTTCGCTGGAGCCCCAGTTCTACGCCGAGCTACTGGAGAAAACAGGACTGACCGAGGACGACTTGGGACGTCAGCACGACCGGGCGTCGTGGCCCGATGCCAAGGCACGGATGGCCGAGCTGTTCGCGTCCAAGACACGGGCGGAATGGTGCGAGATCATGGAGTACACCGATATCTGTTTTGCCCCCGTACTGTCGATGGAAGATGCTGCCAAGCATCCCCACAACGTTCACCGAGGCACCTTTGTCGACGTCGGCGGCATGACTCAGGCCGGTCCGTCGCCCCGGTTCAGCCGAACAGAGGCAAAGGTGCAGGGGACGGCTGCTCACCCCGGTCAGCACACCGGTGAGATATTGGCCCGCTTCGGTTTCGACGCCGATGACGCGTCACGATTACGGGAATCCGGCGCAGTTAGCTAGGGGCCAAAAGATTCTCTGCGGCTAAGAATTCCCTGCTGCTCGCCCTGCTGCTAGAGAATTCCGATGTCGCCCCAAAAGCGGAACAGCTCGTACCACGTCTGAAAACTGTTTCGGCTGACCCCGAAGAGATCCACGATGGCGAACACCCCATCGAAGAACAGGCGCCCCAGCCACGGCGATGAGAACAGCCCGATGAACAAAATGATGAAGGCGTACTGGGCCACCGGCCGAAGAAGTTGCCGGGTTGATTCCGGCAGTGCGGGCTCGATAGCGGCATAGCCGTCCAGGCCGGGTATTGGCAGCATGTTCAGAACGAACACAAAGATCTGGAAGATACCGAACAAGCCCAAGGCAGCCGCCAATGTGGGCTGTGTGGCGCTGTCGACGACGTTGCCGCCCACGGCGTAGAGAGCCATTGCCCCCAGGGCAAGGTTGGTGAATGGTCCAGCCAGGGCGACCAAAACCGATTCGCCGTCGCTCAAGGCCGCCCGGTTGATGAGAACTGCGCCGCCGGGGAGTGGCAGGCCGCCGATCAGCACAAAGACCATGGGAAGAATGATCGACAGGACCGGATGGGTGTACTTCCGAGGGTCGAGCGTCAGATAGCCGCGCTGAACCACGCTGCGGTCACCACTACGCCAGGCGACAAAAGCATGGGCGAATTCGTGGAAGGTGACCGACAGGATCCAGGCCAAAATGACAAACAGAAATACCGCGATACCGGGTGACAACAGATCGGTGGTGGTCACCCAAGCGGCTACGGCAGTCAGGACGACTAAGCCGATAAAGACCGGACTGGGTCTAATCTTTTCAACGGCCGCCGTGTCGGTATACACGTGGTCAGTCTACTGCGGGTGGGCGAGCGGGCGATTCGCTCATATCGGTCCGGGTTCTTAGAGCCCGCTGGCGTCGAAACCTTCCAGCGTTCCGACCCCTCGGAACACGTGCGACAGGCCATCTGACCTCACCAGGATCGCCGGTCCGGCGAAGCTGCCTTCAGGTCCCTTCATCTCCAGGTCGTACGGTTCCTGCTTGATCACATGTCGCTTGCTCGATCGGTGTATCAGTTCCCAATCGATGTCGGTCGTTTCATCTCGTGCGGCGATGATCAGATCGCCACCCCGTGACGGTACGACACGACCTGATGTCGTCAGATCAGTGATGTAGAAGCGTTGGTGTCGCACCATCCCACTATCTCATCAATCGTGATCAATGGCACCGGCGGCCAACGGTGCGGCGGATGGACCGGGTGCTGTGGCTAGGATTCGACCGGTGAGTTTGGCTGCGCTGCACACCGTTGTTGGTTGGGTGGTTGTTGCCGCCAACGGACTGGTTGGATTGTGGGCATTGACCGCCCACTGGGTGGACGCGGTGCGGTCTCGTTGGCTGTGGTGGGCCACGGCGGCCACTCAGGTCCTGGTTGGGCTTCAGGTCATTCTCGGGGTGGTATTTCAGCAGACCAGTGAGCGGGAGGCACCGGGAATCCATGAGTTCTACGGATTTCTCACCTTGATCTCGGTCGCCATCTTGTACTCGTATCGTCTGCAGATCCCGAAGTGGCGCTATCTGCTGTACGGGTTTGGTGGGCTGTTCATCATGGGATTGGCGCTGCGGACCGTCTTTCTGCCCGGCGGATAGACTTAGGGCAGGCCGTTTCAAGACGAAGGGCGAGTCGACAACGTGTCTCGAATCAAGAAGTACTTGCAGAAAGAAGCCATCGATCGGGTCCCCGGACCAGCGCTCGACATGCTGGGAAAAGCCGTTCTCAAAGGCGTCGACAAGGCGGTGGAAGAGCGATGGGGCAACGCTTTGGAGCGCGCCGCTGATGCCGACGGCGGCACCGTCGATGAGCGGGTCGGTGATGTCTTGCAATCCTTCAGGCGCGAATTGACCGCAGTGGGCGCAGCTACCGGTGCCGTTGCCGCGGCGCCAGGTTTGGGCACCGCCACTGCGGCCGGTGCATTGGCGGCCGACCTCGGTTGGTTCGCCATGCGGGCCACCGACATGATCATGACCATCGGTGCCCTGCACGGACACACCGAGTCATCGGTCGAGGAACGCCGGGCCTGGGTGTTGGCGGTAATGGCGTTTGGTGAGCAGGCTGCTCGAGAGTTCTCGACGCTGGTAGCTCAGCTCGACCCCGCAACCGGCTCACCGGCAACCGCCGGACAACTGGTTGACGCTGGCGATGCCGCATCGGCCCGCGGCGCCACCATGTTCGGTGGAGACATCGCAGCGCTTGAGGCGCTCCGTCGCATCAACACCAATTTGGCGGCCGAGGTGGTCAAGAAGTACGGGACTAGGCGAAGTGCTCTGGCTGCCGGAAAACTCCTGCCGTTTGGCATCGGAGCGGTGGTCGGCGGTTCGGCCAACTGGGCCTTCGTGCGAGCGGTCGGCAAACAGTCGGTCCGATTCTTTCGAGACGTTCCAGCCGTACCCCGATTTGGGCAATCCGGGATCCTGGGTGTAATCGACGGCGGTTCCAGCCTCACCGAAGAAGACCGCCGGAACGCCATCGCTGTCGACCCGATCGACTAGCGAGCCTCCATCTTCGTTATCAACACCTATCAACACCTATCAGCATCTATCAATACACAGCCTGGCTGCCTGACGGGGCTGGGTAGAGATGCTCCTTTCTCATAGGTAAGTTTGCCGATATCGTTCCCGTCGAGGGTGCGGCGTCCTGTCGCTGAATCGCTAGGTGGGACGGGAAACATGAAGACTGAAAGGCCGGCAGGTGTAGCCGGCATCGTATTGGCGGCGGGCTCGGGAACGAGGTTCGGGTCGCCAAAGCAATTCGCCTTGCTTGACGGAGAACGGCTAGTCGATCGCGCTGTCCGTTTGGTGACGAAAGCAGTTGGTGAGCCGGTGGTGGCGGTCCCGACCGGTTATGTCTGGGACGGCCCGCCGGTGCATGCCTGGGTCGGGGGTGGTGGATCTCGGCTTCAGTCGCTGTCCGCCGCCGTTGACGAACTACCTGCCGATGCAGAGTTCGTTCTGGTGCATGACCCGGCGCGCCCGCTTGCCACCCAGGACATCTGTCATGCCGTTCTCAGCGCCGTTATTGACGGCGGAGCCGACGCCGCCATGTCAGCGTGGGCTACGCCTGACACCATCAAGAACGTGCGGGCTGACGGTTCCCTCCAACACCTTGGCCGAGACGGCATGGTCGTGGCGCAAAGCCCGATGGCCTACCGGCTCTCCACACTGCGACAAGCCATCGACCATCTGATGGCCGATGATTCGACGTCGCCCGGGAGTGTCACCGAAGAGACTGTGGTTATCGAGCAGCTCGGTGGCCGGGTGGTGTGCGTGCCCGGTGATCGCTGGTCGCATCACATTGTCGAACCCAGAGATCTGGATTTGGCGCACTACCTGTTGGCGGACGACGCTTACGACATCCACTGAACCAGGGCTCTGGCTTCGGTACTGCCCGACCCCGAGGAATCGAGGCCGGGCGATACCAACAAGTCTTAGCCGACTAGTTGTTGTTCCAACTGGTCCAGTTGTTGTGTCAGCGAGGCGGGCAGCCGGTCTCCGAACTTGGCGAAGTGCTCCCGAATGAGGCCGATTTCCTGTTGCCATGACTCGTTGTCGACCGACAACAACTTGTCCATCGTGTCGTCGCCCAAGTCGAGGCCCCGGGTATCAATCGAACGAGGCGTAGGCACGTTGCCAATGGCCGTTTCGACGACGTCACCGTTGCCGGAGACCCGGTCGAGTACGTACTTGAGGACTCTGGCGTTCTCGCCGAAGCCTGGCCACATGAAGCTGCCGTCGTCGTCGCGGCGGAACCAGTTGACCCAGAACAGTTTCGGAAGCTTGGTTGCCGATGCAGATCCGTTTGACGAGTCGCCGATGTCCAGCCAGTGCTGGAAGTAGTCGGCCATGTTGTAGCCACAGAATGGCAGCATGGCGAACGGGTCGAATCGAACATCTCCGACTTTGCCGGCGGCGGCCGCCGTCTTCTCCGAGCTCATGATGGAGCCGAGGAACACGCCGTGCTCCCAGTCTTTCGCTTCGGTGATCAGCGGCACGTTGGTTGCTCGCCGTCCGCCGAACAAGATGGCGGAAATTGGGACACCGGCGGGATCTTCCCACTCGGGAGCGATGGACGGGCATTGGCTGGCCGGTGCAGTGAATCGAGCGTTGGGATGCGATGCCGGAGTGTCTGATTCCGGTGTCCAGGTCTCACCCCTCCAGTCGGTCAATCGAGCGGGCGTCTCGGGAGTCATTTCCTCCCACCAGACGTCGTTGTCCTCGGTCTTGGCCACGTTGGTGAACACGCAGTTCGCCGCGAGAGTCTCCATGGCGTTGGGGTTGGTGTGATCGGAGGTCCCGGGAGCCACTCCGAAGAAGCCGGCTTCGGGGTTGATGGCTCGTAGCTCACCGTCAGGTCCGAACTTCATCCATGCGATGTCGTCGCCGATGGTCTCGACTTTCCAGCCGGGTAGAGACGGGATCATCATCGCCATGTTGGTCTTGCCACAGGCCGAGGGGAACGCAGCGGCGATGTATCGCTTTTCGCCGTTTGGCGGGGTTACACCGATGATCAGCATGTGCTCGGCCAACCAGCCGTCTCGACGGGCCATGGTTGATGCGATTCGCAGCGCGAAACACTTCTTACCCAACAGGGCGTTGCCGCCGTATCCGGATCCGTAGCTCCAGATTTCTTTGGTGTCGGGGAAGTGAACGATGTACTTGTTTTCGCCGTCGCAGGGCCAGGCAACTTCGGTCCGACCGTCGATCAGCGGGTAGCCGACCGAGTGCAGGCAGGGAACCCAGTCACCGTCGCCCAGTACCTCAAGAGCGCCAGCACCCATTCGAGTCATTGTTCGCATGGATGCGGCAACGTAGGCGGAGTCGGTGAGTTGTATGCCGATGTGGGCGATGGGGGAGCCGAGGGGGCCCATGGAGAATGGCACGACATACATCGTGCGGCCGCGCATTGAGCCGGTGAACAGCTCCAACATCTCGGCTTTCATCTCGGTGGGCTCGCGCCAGTTGTTGTTTGGCCCGGCGTCGCCTTCGTTGGATGAACAGATGTAGGTCCGCTCTTCCACCCGTGCGGTGTCGGCGGGGTCGGACAATGCGAGATAGCTGTTTGGCCGCTTGTCCTCGTTCAGCTTGGTGAACGTGCCGGTTTCGACCAGGTGAGTGGCTAGCCGGTCGTACTCTTCGGCGCTTCCATCACACCAATAGATGTCGTTGGGCTGAAAGATCTCCGCCCATTCACTCACCCACGCCAAAAGGCGGGTGTTGGTAGTTGGCTCAACAATCGTTGTCATTCCCGGAACCTCGTTGTTCGGTAATACGATCACGCCTCAAGGCGGTGGCTTGGCGTTGGCCGTAGCCGTCGCCTTGATGTGTAATCGCCCGGCACCTGGATGGTTGTTACCCAGTTGCCGGTGACGAGATTCACCCTTCCGGGAGACGCTCGTCAGTGGCTAGTTGTCGGATTCAGCTTCTGCCCACTCGGCAGTATCCATATCGGCCTCGGAGCCGAGACGTAATCCAGTAGCCCGAGAATTCATGTCAAGGTCAAAGATCACCCGTTGACCGGGGCGCAGCATCCGAAAGACAGTTCCTTCGAGTGCTCCCTCGGCAAGTTCGTACTCGGCCATGTCGGCTGTATCGGTCACAATCACTCCATCACGAGTGGTTGGATCATACGATTTGACGACACCTTGCACGATGCGGACCTACTTCCTCTGGACAAACCAATTCTGATACTAATGCGAACCCCGTGATCCAACGGTCTCAGAGGCCTCGGTGAAGAGGTATTTCCGAGCGTTCGTTGGTACGGCGTACACAGGCTACTTGGATTGGGCTTCCGAGTGGTCTAACAGAAACCGTTCTCCTAGTAAGGCCGAGTGGAACGGGGCAGGCAAGTGCGACCGCAAAGTATCGCTGCCAATCATAGGGTCGATCAGTAGAGGAGATGTGTTGACGTTGCGTATCTGATCTTCGAATCGAGGTTGGAAAAAGCCGCGGCTTCCAGATCTCTGGGCAATTTGCCTTATCTCGGGACTCCCGTTTCCCCGAGGGGCTAGCGGACCGCGCCGTCGACGTTGGCTTCGAAATCCGTTCTCCACAACTGTCGACTCGTTTGGCTGGCCAGAACAACGAACGCTGCGATGTTCACCGCCAAAACGACGGGAACACCCCAACTGAAGACAGCGGTGCCAACGACCGAAACCAGAGTGTTGAGGGCGATGTAACCGATGCGAATCTCGGTCGGCCCGATGCCGTAGTAGGCGATCTGAAACTGATTGGTGGCGGCAAAAGACAGAAACGAAACGGCCATCGTGGCGCACGTGACCAAAAGCAGAACCAAGAACGACAGTCGCAGCCACCACACCTCGACCATGAACGAATAGGCGATTACCAGACTGCCGGCGAACAGCAGATCAAGAAGGTGGTCCATGAAGAACCCCCACTTGACCAGACCCTGCTTGCGGTACTTGCCCAACGACCCGTCGAGCGAGTCGGTCAGCCATTGACCGAACACCAGCACCGACATGGCGTGCAGCCAAACCGGCTCACGATTGGCCAGTGCACCGAACAACACCATGAGGACGGACCAAACGAGCGTCAACATGGTCAGGTGATGACTCATCACCGGTTTGGGGATCCGTGGCACCGCCCAGTCGATGAACCGTCGCTCGACTGGCCCCAGAATCGACTGCCCGGACTTGCGGTCGCCAGCGAACGTGTCGGCGCTTCCCTCGCTCATGGCCGACGAGTCTAGATCACGCCTCGACCCGATCCACCGGACTCTGTGCAGGCGATTCTAGGGTTGTAGACGTGAGCGGAGCCCCCGACGGTGTAGAACTCAAGAATCTGGCCGACCGATCGGTTGAGGATCTGCACGGAGTGGGGCCGAAGAAAGCCAAGGCGCTGGCCAAGGCCGAGCTGTTCACTGTGCTCGATCTGTTGACCCACTACCCCCGCCGCTACCTCGACCGGACCAAGGAAGCGCACATCGCGGATCTGGTCGAAGGTGAAGAAGCTTCGGTGCTTGTCACGGTCAGCAGCTCATCGAGTCGTCGGGTGAAGGGCGGCAAGGTGATGGTTTTTGTTACCGTCAGCGACGACAGTGGCAGCCTGAAGCTCACGTTCTTCAACCAGGCGTGGAGGGAGCGCCAACTCAGCGCAGGACGCCAAGCCGTGGTCTTCGGCAAGGTTGAAGTCTTTCGAGGTCAACGTCAGATGACCAACCCGGTGGTGGACCTGGTCGGCGATCGAACCGGACGGATCATCCCGGTCTATCCGCAGTCAACCAAGAGCGGTCTCAACAGCTGGGATATCGGCGAGTGGGTGTCGGAAATCCTGCGGCGAACCGTTCCGCCAGCCGGGCGGGGCCTCGTCGATCCGCTGCCGGAGTATCTGCTGGATGAGTACGACTTCGTCGATCGCAACGCAGCGTTCGCCGGTATACACCAACCGGAATCGATGCCCGAGGTCATGGCTGCTCGCAAGCGGTTGGTCTTCGATGAGCTCTTCCGCATGCAGCTGGCACTCGTGTTACGAAAACGGGCAATGGAGCGAAACGCCAACGGGGTCGAACACGTCACCGACGGCCCGCTTCTGACCCAGTTCACAGCCTCGTTGCCGTTCGAGCTCACCGGTGCCCAGGAACGCACCATCGCCGAGATCCATAGGGACATGACCCGACCGGTACCCATGAACCGCCTGCTGCAGGGCGATGTGGGGGCGGGCAAGACGTTGGTAGCGGTCGCCGCCCTGCTGGCCGCGGTCGATGGCGGTCACCAGGGAGCGTTGATGGCCCCGACCGAGGTGTTGGCCGAACAACACTTTGTTGGTATTCGGAAGCTGCTGGAGGGCCTCACGGTCGAGGACACATCTTCTCTGCTGTCGGAGCGACCGTTGAAGGTCGAGTTGTTGAGCAATCGGGTGACGGCCGCCGACCGCAAGCGAATCCTCAACCAGTTGATCTTGGGTGAGATCGACATCGCTATTGGCACCCACGCCCTGATCCAGGACAACGTCATGTTCTCCTCCCTTGGCGTGGTCGTCGTCGACGAGCAGCACCGATTCGGCGTGGAGCAGCGGGCCGCCCTAAGAGATCGTGGCTACGGCGAGACGACACCGGACGTCTTGGTGATGACCGCCACGCCGATCCCCAGGACGGCGGCCATGACGGTCTACGGCGACCTCGACGTGTCCGTGCTCGACGAGCTGCCGCCGGGTCGAAGCCCGATTGTCACCCGCTGGGTGGCCGCTCCCGGAGACTTGGCCCAGGCCCCCGAGACCACTGACGCTGCGGCGGACCTGGAATCAATGTGGGATGAGATTCGACAGCAAATCGCCGAAGGGCGACAGGCCTACGTCGTGTGCCCGTTGATAGACGAGTCGGAGAAGCTTGAGGTGGCCTCCGCCGAAGCCACCTTCGATCGATTGCTGAACGTCGAACTTGACGGTCTTCGGCTCGGTCTGCTGCACGGCCGTCTCGGGCCGGCGGAGAAAGATCAGACAATGGATCTTTTCCGGTCCGGTCATCTCGACGTGCTGGTGGCGACGACCGTCATCGAAGTTGGGGTTGACGTGCCCAACGCCACGGTAATGATCATCTTGGATGCCGGTCGATTCGGGATCGCCCAGCTTCATCAGCTGAGGGGTCGCGTCGGTCGAGGTCGCCACCAGTCGACGTGTTGGTTGGTGGGTGAAGCTCAGACCGAGGACGGCGAGGCTCGCTTAGAGGCACTGGTCGATTCAACCGATGGGTTTGAGTTGGCCGAAGTCGACCTCGACCTGCGAGGCGAAGGCACGATCTTGGGCGAGCGACAGAAGGGCCGCAACGACTTGAAGCTGGCATCGCTACGCCGCGATCGCAAGGTGGTCAGTCAGGCCAGACAGGCTGCCATCGATGTGGTCGACGCCGATCCGTCCCTGGAAGCCCATCCGGCGATGGCCGATGAGATCAGGCTGTTCCTGGAAGACGCCGACACCGAGTTTCTACTCAAGAGCTGAGACCGACCAGCCGGTCAGTCGAAGCGGCGGATGTCGGTTCGATCGTGGTCGCCCTCGATGACAATGTCCCAGCGATCAAGGCAGTCCTTGCACCGGTAGGCGATGACGGTTCCCGACTCAACCGGTCCGTCCTCGGCATGCCACCCGAGCGGATAGCAGTTCCCGCCACAGTCGACGCAGACGATTTCAGCGTCAGGTAGCAGTAGAGAGTCGTCACCAAAGGCCGAGTACGTCATCGTGACCCAAACCTATCCGGTCGGCTCAGTTGGTAGACGACGACATCGTCGGTTTCGGTTAGCAGTTGGTGGTGTTGATTAACGTGATTGGTGAAATCGTGGTAGTAGTCGCGAACCCAGAATGCTGGCCAGGCGATTGCTAGGTGGGTGAACCCGGACGCCGAGCGACGCTCCAGTTGCGTAAT
>CALJMD010000142.1 GCA_937981915.1 uncultured Acidimicrobiales bacterium | reverse complement strand
GACGGTTTGGCCAACCACTGACGCTTGCCGACCACAAGGTCGTTGCGTCGCAGCGCGTCGGGCGTGGCCATTCCCGACAACACGTCGTGGTGAGCGAAAGCGGCGACGATGGCCCACAGCTCGTCCTCGCTGTGGCGCTGGTCTGTGTCGACAAAAGCGAGACACAAATTGAACGCCTCGACGATGGCGTCACGCTCAAGCTTCTTCTGCTCCACGGTCGTACCGGAGGCCGCCTGCCGGAGTGCGCCCCCGACGGTCTTGGCGAACCGATCGACCGCTTTGGTCAAACCCCTGTCCATAACGCCTTTGATCGTAGTCCGCCTGCGAGTGGTTGGTTCTCCGCCAGGCCAGGTCTGTTGAACCGCAACTGTTAAAACGGTTCTCTCCCGGGGGTGAGTGTCGGGTACCGTATGGGCCATGACTTACCGTTTCGAATCGGTTGACACCGTCCGAGAGGGCCTGGAGAGTGTCGACTACCTGGCGGACGACTCGATTGCAGGCATCGCATACCTCGCTGATCGCCTCGGCAAACCGGTCCTGGTTGAAGGGCCGGCAGGCACCGGCAAGACTCAGCTGGCCAAGTCGGTGGCTGAGATGAGCGGGGCACGCCTTATCCGTCTGCAGTGTTATGAGGGCATCGACGAGTCGAAAGCCCTCTACGAGTGGAACTACAAGAAGCAGCTTCTGCGAATCCAAGTTGAAACAGCGGACAGCGGCGGCGAGTGGACCGACATTCAAGACGACATCTTCTCCGACGAGTTCTTGCTGACCCGTCCTCTGCTCGAGGCCATCACGGCCGATGATCCGGTGGTGCTGCTGATCGACGAGGTCGACCGCGTCGAGCTTGAAACCGAGGCGTTGCTGTTGGAGATCCTCTCCGACTACCAGGTTTCGATTCCTGAGCTCGGCACGATCGAAGCCAAGCAGATTCCTCTGGTGTTCCTTACCTCCAACAACACCCGCGAGCTGTCGGAAGCGCTCAAGCGCCGCTGCTTGTTCCTGCACCTCGACTACCCGACCATTGAGCGTGAGAAAGAGATCGTTCTCACCAAGGTGCCCGACATCTCCGAGCAACTTGCTGATCAGGTGTCACGCATTGTTCGCTCGGTTCGCCAGCTCGAATTGAAGAAGCACCCGTCTATTTCCGAAACGCTCGATTGGGCTCGGACGCTTGTCTTGTTGGGCATCGAGAACATCGACGAAGACGACGCCGTGAACACGGTGCATATCTTGTTGAAGTACCGGTCCGACATCGAGAAGGCCATTAAGGACTTCACCGCCAACTCTGGCGCCCACTTCGAACCCGCCGCCGGCGGGTAACGGCAGGACTAGGCGTCAATGACTGCTTCGGTGGACGATACAACCGCTCCCGACGAGCCTTCGCAGGCTTCGGACCCGCTCTTCGACCTTCTCGAAGGTTTCGTCCACGAGCTTCGCAACGCCGGGTTGCCGGTCTCGCTGTCGGAGAACATCGACGCGGCCAAGGCAGTCCGCCATATCCCAATTGAGGATCGCAACGCGTTCAAATACGCGTTGGCGGCGACCCTGGTCAAGCACCAGGCCCACTGGAAGACCTTCGAAACACTCTTCGATGTGTACTTCTCCCTGCGGGGCTCGGAGTACATCATTGACCCCGACGCCCAGGATCCTTTCGAGGACATGGACTTCGATCCCGAGGCCGCCCAACAACAACAGGGCGAAGGCGGGCAGGGTTCGGGTGACGGGATGTCGCCTGAGGAGATGGCCGAGCTGTTGTATCAGGCTCTGATGAGGGGCGACGACACCCTCATGCGGGCCATCGCCCGCCAAGCAGTGAAGCGCTATGCCGGGATGGAACCGGGCCGCCCGGTTGGAGGAACCTACTACCTGTACCGGACGCTACGAAACCTCGACCTTGATGGCGTGTTGGAGCGCTTGATGGAGCAGGCTCGGCAGCAGGCCGACCAGCAGGGACAGACCCTCACCCCGTTCAAAGAACGCCTTGAACAAGACGAGTTCGAGACCAGAATCGACAAGCTCCGCAAAGAGGTGGAGGCTGAGATCCGACGAAGGCTGGTAGCGGACAGGGGAGCGGAGGCCATGGCCAAAACGCTCCGAAAGCCGCTGCCTGAAGACGTCGACTTCATGCACGCCAGCCGCGAAGAGATGACCATGCTGCGGCGTGCCATCTATCCGCTCACCCGCAAGTTGGCGGTTCGATTGGCCCGCAAACGCCGGCACAAGCGCAAAGGCCCGCTGGACTTCCGCAACACGGTTCGACATTCGTTGAGCTACGGCGGAGTTCCGGCCGAGCCGAAGTTCCGCCACCCTCGACCGGCGAAGCCGGAGATTTTTGTGGTCGCCGACATTTCGGGCTCAGTGGCCGCCTTCGCCCGGTTCACGTTGCACCTCGTTTACGCCATCTCCAGCCAGTTCAGTCGTGTGCGATCGTTTGTTTTCATCGACGGTTTGGACGAGGTCACATCGTTCTTCGAAAAGGCCGACGACATCACCGAGGCTATACACCGGGTCAACACCGAAGCCGACGTGGTGTGGGTTGACGGGCACTCCGACTACGGTCACGCCTTCGAGATCTTCTGGGATCGCTTCGGTAAAGAGGTGGGTCCCAAGACAACGGTCATCATTTTGGGTGACGCCCGCAACAACTATCACGCGTCGCAGTCCTGGATCATCAAAGAAATCCAGCACAAGGCTCGAAAGTTGTTCTGGTTGAACCCCGAACCCAAGGCCTACTGGAACACCGGGGACTCAATCGTGGGCGAATATGCGAACCACTGCGACGGTGTTTTTGAGGTTCGGAACCTTCGGCAGCTAGAGCGTTTCGTCGACAATCTCGTCTAGTCGAGGCCGCTAAATCCAACCGACATTAGTGGTGCTGCGTGGGCAACCATGGCGCTCAAATCCCTGTGAGCAGGGCCTTTCCCCAGCGCCAAAAATTGCCCACCTGAAATCCGGCAACCTTCCAACTTGGGTCCCGACGGCTTGATTACGCTCGGTCGGGTGGGTACAACAATCGAAGACCGCCTCATCCTCGGAGACGTCTCGGTACTTGAGGATATGTACAGCCGAAGCGGAGCTTTGCTGTATGCAATCGCCGGGGTTCTCGACCCTGACAACAAGGACCGAATTACCGCTGCCGTCTTCTCCGACGCCTGGGGCAACCGCCGTGACTTTGATCCTTCACGAGGCAGCGTGCAAGCCTGGCTTGTCCGTCAGGCTCGTCTTTCCTACCCAATGGGTCCCGAATCGGACCGGCGGGTGGACGAACTCGTCGTGGCCGCCACGGTGGCCGACATGGATGACGTTCAACGCCAAATACTGATCGAAGGTTCGGCCGCCAGCGGTCGAACCGAGGATCTGGCCGAACACCTTGACCTTCCAGTTGGAACCGTTGAGAGCCATCTTCGACGAGGTATACGATCGCTTCAGTCGGAGCTAACCGACAGTCGACTTGATGAAGACGACTCGCGCCTGGCCGGAATCGTCGGTTCCGGCCGCCTGGAGTCCGATCTTGTGGACCCGCCGAGCGACGTCTGGAACCAGATCGTCGAGGCAACGGGGACCGATGAGACGATTCCAATGCAGACATCTTCGCTCGACCATGACGCTCTGGATGAGGACGACAGCGAGGCTCCGGCGATGGGCCTGGTCGACGAGTTTTCGGCTACGGAGTTCCCCGGACGTACGCCGCTACAGCCCGATCTGTCGACAACCGAAGATGATCTCGAAGAAGACATCGTGACGTTCGATTCGGACGGACTCCTTGCTGTCGACAACGATGCTCTCGACAGCGAAAGCGATGATGACGACGACGTCCCCTCCTGGGGGGAACTCGACGCCGACGAGCAGCCTCTGGAACATAGCGACGAGGCTGCTCGCGTTGAGGCCGTCGACACCGACACCGGCAGTGACGCCGACACCGAAGTCGACATCGACGGTGATACCGACGCAACTGCTGATGACGACGTGCCCTATATCTTGAGCGGTCACTACCGGCCGGGGCTAGACGATGATCCGTACGCTGCAGGCTCAGCTGGAAACCAGCTTGAGGGCTCGGACGTTGACCATGATGTCAACGAAGGTCGGGCAGCCCTCAGCAGCCTTGGCGGGCTTAACAGCGGTTCTGGGCTTGCTGGTGAAGAGCAGGCGGCCGCCGAGCGACTAGCTGCGGCGGAAGCCACCTACTTCGACGACAGCCAGAATGGGGCCGCTTCGACCTTCGATCTTGGTCGGCGCCCGTGGGTCCGCATAGCGATCGTGGCAGTGGCAGTTCTCATCCTGCTCGGAGTCGTGCTGTCGCTGGGGTAACTAGTAGATCAATCCAGTTGATCGGCTGAGAGCAGCTCGGCGACTTCGAAAGCAAGATCGAGCGCTTGGCGCCCGTTGAGCCTTGGGTCGCACATTGTCTCGTAGCGCTTGGCGAGGTCTTGCGGCTCAACCGCTTCTCCGCCTCCCAGACACTCGGTGACGTCCTCACCGGTCAGTTCGACGTGGATGCCGCCGGGGTTGGTTCCGGCTTGACGGTGGGCCTCAAAGAAGCCCTGGACCTCGGACAGCACATCGTTGAAGTGCCGGGTCTTGTGGCCGGTCTCTGAGGTGAACGTGTTGCCATGCATCGGGTCACAGGCCCACACCACGGGGATGTCAGCTTTGGCGACGGCTTCGAGGACAGGTGGGAGCAACTCGGTGACGTTCTTGGCTCCCATGCGGGTGATGAGGGTGAGACGCCCGGGGATGGCTTCAGGATTGAGCGCACGACAAATTTCCACCACATCCTCAGCGGAAGCGGTCGGTCCGATCTTGCAGCCGATCGGATTCTTCACTCCACTCAGGAACTCGACGTGAGCGCCGTCTAGGCTGCGAGTCCGCTCACCGATCCACAGCATGTGGGCCGAACAGTCATACCAGTCGTTGGTCAGGCTGTCTTCGCGGGTCAGTGCCTCTTCGTATTGGAGTATGAGGGCCTCATGGCTGGTGTAGAAGTCAGCTTCTGCGATCTCATGGTGTTGCGAAGAGATGCCTGATGCTTCCATGAATCGCAGAGCCCGGCTGATCTCCGATGCCAGCTTTTGATAGCGCTGACCCTCGTTGGACGAAGAGACAAACTCTTGATTCCACGCTTGAACTCGACCCAGGTCGGCGAAGCCGCCTTTGGTGAACGCCCGCAGAAGGTTCAGGGTGGAAGACGACTGGTGATAGGCCTGCATAAGGCGCTGTGGATCTGGGCGTCGGTCGCTCTCGGAGAACGGCATGTCGTTCACCATGTGACCGAGGAACGATGGAAGCTCGGTGTCGTCTTTGGTTTCGGTTGGGCTGGATCGAGGCTTGGCGAACTGGCCTGCGATTCTGCCGACCTTGATAACTGGGACACCGGCCGAGTACGTGAGCACCACGGCCATTTGCAGGATGACTCGAAGTCGCTCGCGAATAGCTACGGCGTTGAAGCCGTCGAAAGACTCGGCACAGTCACCGGCTTGCAGCAGGAAGGCTTCCCCAGTGGCGACTCGTCCCAGGCTGGCCTGCAGGTCTCGGGCTTCGCCGGCAAACACCAGGGGCGGAACCGAAGAGAGTTGCTTCTCGACGTTCTCGAGTTCGGTCTGGTCAGGCCAGACCGGCTGGTGGGCGGCGGGCTTGCGTCTCCACGAATCAGGTGTCCACATACTCGTTCAGTGTCTCCAGTTTTCGCGCTGTTGGCAATCGATTTACCCAGCTCTACGTCGTTTTGCCACGTGACATCGTTCGCAGCGACACAAAGGTGGGACAAAAATGGCGATGGACCGGCATTGCCGGCCCATCGCGTACTTCTTAGATTTGAATTGAGTGCCTAGGCGGCGTCGAAGTCGCTCATGACGTCGCCGGCCTGGTCACGTACGGCGCTCACCGCTCGTTTCACGAGCCGTCGAGCGGCTTCGGCGGTGACGCCCAGCTCCTCGCCAACCTCGCGGTAGCTGCGCTTGCGGCCGTCGTTGAGGCCGAACCGCTGCTCCACCGCGTACTTGGCGCGGGGGTCGAGTACCTCAAGCAGGCCGGTAACCATCGTTTCCTCGGCTCGAGCCATTACCTCGATCTCAGGGCCGGGGTTGGCGTCGGGGAGGAGATCGACGAGCTCATTGGAGTCGTCATCACCGATGGTGCGGTCAAGAGAGGTTGGGGTGGTCAGCCGGTGAAGGCGTGCATGCTCATCATCAAGCTCGTCACCATCGCCGGATACCTGGCGGAGGGCGGCCCTAAGGCTTGCCGACCGATCGCCGGGGAGACGAACAAGGCTGGCCTTCTGATCGAGGGCACGGCCGATCGCCTGGCGAATCCAGAACGTGGCATAGGTGGAGAACTTGAATCCCTTGCGCCAGTCGAACTTGTCGACGGCGTGCTCAAGGCCGAGATTCCCTTCCTGAATAAGGTCGAGAAGTTCCATTGAAGGCGGCAGGGGGTAGCGTCGTGCGACGCTGACCACTAGACGCAGGTTGGCTCGAATGAACCGATCCTTGGCTCGTGCTGCTGCACGAACCGCTCGGCGGTTGGCTACCGAATTATCTCCGGCGTCGATCATCTCCTGGGCATCTCGGCCCTTTTCGATGATCTGGCTCAACTCGCGCTCCTCGTCCGCCGTCAGGAGGGGAACGAGTCCGATTTCGTTTAGATATTGTCCTACTGAATCACTCATGGCGCGTGCTTCTTTTCCGGGGTGTATGCTTTAAGGGGCAGGATGATGCTTGATCATCCTAAGATTGGGGCTTGGTGCTCGTCGTCCGGCTAGTTGTCGGTTTTAGATAGTTCCGTTGAGAATGTGCCGGCGGATGCGAGGCTGTCTTAGGCCCGATTACTCTTTTTAGTACGAATACGCTCTCAGATAAAGTGACATGGGTCACTTTGAGGGGATTTTTCCTAAATTTCCGCTAGACGAGACCTCTTATGGCTTTCGCAAAGAGCTCGTAGCGCCTGTGGATAACAATACCACACAATCAATTGGCGTGCTTGGCGGAACCTTCGACCCGCCTCACCTGGGTCACCTCATCGTCGCCGATCAGGTATTGCACGCTCTCGCCCTGGACCTCGTCCTACTGGTGCCTGCCAATAATCCCTGGCAAAAGGCCGGAACGAGGCCAATTACGTCGGCAGAACGGCGTCTTGAGATGACGACGGTCGCCGTCGGCGATGCAAAGGGACTGAGCGTGTCAGGCATTGAGCTCGAGATGGGTGGCCCCAGCTATACATCTGTGACTCTTGACGCACTCTCCGACGAGTACCCGAATGCCAGCTGGCGAGTGATTGTCGGCGCCGACGCTGCGCTCGGCCTCGACTCGTGGCACAACGTGGACAGATTGCGCTCCCAAGCCGAGATTGTGGTCGTGAATCGCCCGGGAGCCGACTTTCAGCCGCCCACCGGATGGCAATGGGAACTGGTTGAAATCCCGTCAGTCAACATTTCCGGCACCGGCCTGCGCCGACGTGTGGCTCAGGGGCACTCGATACGGTTCTTGACACCCGAGCCCGTGGTCGAACGAATCGATGACTGGAACCTCTATCGTGATTGATTGTGAGTCGGCCCGCCGCCCTACTCCCTCCTAACCCGGGGTTTTTCCTTCTCTTTGCCGCCGCCGAGCTGATGCTGGCGATGGCCGTGCCATTTTTGGCCATCAAGGGCTACCACACTTTGCTTGGATCACAAGCGGGCGTGGTGGTGGATGAACCTGCACCGGGAGCACCAGGTTGGTCGGCATTGGTTGAGCCAACCGACGTGGTAGGTATCGCCGAGGTCGTTGACGACCGGCTGACCGGGTTGGCGCTTGTCGTGGTCAGCGACACCGGTGAAGCATCATCAGTGGTGCTCGGTTCGGGGCAAACCGTGGTCGGCGGGCGTTCGCTCAGCGAGGGGGACCCGATCGAGGCAATGGAACGCCTGGCTGGCGACCTCCGACTTCGGTTGGCGTCGATTGAGCTTCTCGACCGCGCAGCGTGGACCGAAGCTTTCGGCTCTGCTGTTGTCACCGTCGACAATCCCGACCCGGTCTTCGAGGCCGATGGAACTCAACTGTTTGATGTGGGAACCCTGGATGTCTCCGGCGCGGAGGCATCCCGCTTCCTTGGACTCCCATCGGAAGGAGCTTCTCTGCTGTCGCTCAGTCCGCGACGAGACGAGTTCTGGTCACAGGTGGTTGAAGGCGGCTTGGTCGGCAGCGGCCCGCTCGTGACGCTGTTCCCCGCCCCGTCCGGCGACACGCCGACGACCGACATAGGAATCTTCGAGCTGCCAACAGAGCCAGCCGAGTCACCCGGCGAGCCGCTCGCAATCGACTCAACGGGGGCCGAACAGCTGCTCCGCACACTCGTTCCGTTCCCCGCCGGACAAGACGGCGCCGACCGATTACGGGTGCGCATTGTCGACGGACACGGGCAGGCCGACTTAGAGAGCCTGGCCCGTCGAGTGGCCGCCCGCGGCTTTGAAGTAGTGGAAATCTCAACTGCGGTTACGCCGTCGGCTGACCCGTCGCAACTCATCGTCCCCATCGAACTCTCATCTGCGGTGCCAGGTGATAGCCCGAATCGAACCGCTCTGGACGATCTAGATGATCTTGCTGCCGAACTTGACGTCGAGCAGCTGATAACGACCAGAAGCGATGATCAGCGGACCGTTTCGTTGGTTGTCGGCCCCGATCTGGATTTGGTCGAAGTCCCGGCTAACTGAGCGCCGAGCGAGCAGGGGTGGTTCAGGTTGCCGTTATCGCCTGGTTAGTTGTCATGTCTCTCATCTACACTGGGGGCTAAGCCGTTAACGGCAACATCACTCGAGTAGACCACTGCGAACATCGCTGAGAACATTGCTGTCAAGGCGTCACAAGGAGCACCCCTGAGTCCTCAATCACCAGGCGACGACCCAATCCCGAGCCACGTCACTGTTATTCCCGAAGACGAACTCACGAACTGGGTTCGCATTGCGTCGGCCGCTGCGGAAGACAAGCTTGGCCAGGACACTCAAGCCTTCTTCGTAGGTGAGGTAATGGGCATTACCGATTGGTTTGTGATCACCTCCGGTCGCAATAACCGTCAAGTTCGGGCCATCGTCGACGCAATTGAAGAGGCGCTCACCAGCGGCGGTGGCCCCAAGCCAAACCGCATCGAAGGTCGGGACACGATGAGCTGGGTACTGATGGACTACGGCGCAATCGTGGTGCATGTCTTCACCGACGACGCTCGCCACTACTACGAGTTGGAGCGACTTTGGCGAGACGTCCCCAAGCTCGATCTGCACAACGAACGTCCCCGCTCCGCCTGACAACTGCGCTGAGTAGTCGGCCGACGTACTAGGTCACGACGTTGACCACGTTTGGTGCTCGCACAATGATTCGGGCGGGTTGCTTGCCACCCAACAGCGCATGAACTCGTTCGGAACGCAACGCCCGAGAGGTTGCGGCGGCGTCGGTGATCCGGGCATCCACTTCGACGCGGTCGCGAACCTTGCCGTCGACCTGGATCACCATTGTGACTGTTCGCTGGATCAACTTGGCCGGGTCGGCTTGTGGCCACGGCAGCGTATGAATGTGGGCACCGTCGTGACGGTTGGCCCACAGCTCGGCAGTGATGTGAGGCACCGCTGGTGCCATCAGCATCAGCAGTGAGTCGATGGCGTGTGACAGTGTTGGGCCGTGCGCTCCGTCATCGGCTTGAACGTAGGCGTACAGTCCGTTGGTGAACTCCATGAATCCGGCCACCGCTGTGTTGAAGGCCGACCGCTCGTACTCGCCGGTGATCCGGTCGATTAGACGGTGGGTGTCGGCTTCGATCCGATGATCAACGTCGG
>CALJMD010000141.1 GCA_937981915.1 uncultured Acidimicrobiales bacterium | reverse complement strand
ATCAAAAGGCCGAGTAGCTTCTCGGTAGCGCTGGTCGAGCGCAGCAAACCCCCAATCCAATTGTCGAGCATCGCTAGCCCGATCATCACCCAAAGCGCTCCGAAGATAAGACGAGGCACGTAACCGACGGCTGTGACCCCGACTATGCCGAACACGAGAACGAGGCCTCCAGAGATCATCGGGGTGATACGGCGTGTACCGCCCATCTGATGCAGGACCATCGTGTAGGCCAGAGCCTGGAAGCCCGGGGTCACGCCGAACAGTCCCGCCGCAACGTTCACGCCTGCTGAGGTGCGCAATTCAGCATCAACGTCCAGTCGGGGGGCGAGCTTGGAACGAATTCCGGCCAAATTGAACATATGCGTGATACAAGCCACACCGGCGACACTCAAGATCCCGGGAGTCGTACGGGCGATGCTGGTCCAATCGGCGTTGGCGAACTCCGAGGGGGTCACCATTCTGGTGCTCGCGGTTTCGGGGAAAGGACCGAGAAGCCAGCCACCTGATTCGACGACCGAAAACGATGAGGTACGAGCAACCACTGCGTAGAAGCCCACCAGGCACGTGCAAAGAACAAGACCGGAGACGTAGTTCGGTACTCGATGCGAGCGGTTGGCCAACCAGGCAACCAAACCGATCGCAAACCCCGGCGCCCAGTACTTCGCTGTCTCGAACTCAAACAGACCACGAAGGTCGGCGAGGCCGACGGTGCTGTTGGTCATGACACTGAAGCCACCTTTGAGCAGCAGCCAGCCTATTCCACCGACAAAGGCATCGACCACCGGCTTTGGTAGGCGGCGGCCCAGCCCGCCGAGGCCGAAGTGACCGAGCAACCAGGTAGCCAGCGAGGTGACCAACATTGTGACGACGAGCAGCACGAACACATCGGCAATCTCGGTCCCATCCCTGGCGATGAAGCTGGCCGCGACACCCGCCATCAAGATTGCGGGTCCCCCCTGTATGAGCGTTGCGACCGGCTGGATTTGGGAACGCCATGCCACCAACACCGCCATCACCCCGCCGCCGACGAGGAACGTGCCAATGGCCCGCGGCATACCAGACTGGAGCCCGCCGCTGAAGATCAGCACTGCGAATGAGGTTGCGAAGGCAACCGATGAGATGGTTAGCGTGAGCAGTGCATTGATCTCGGCGGCTATGGAGCCCGACGGGGCTTCGTTTGACATCGCCTGAGGCTGGACGCGTTTTGTTCCCTCTGTCGGTTGACGTACTGGCCTGGAGTGCAGCGGCGATCCCATCAGATTCCCTTCAGGGCGAGACGTTCACTCGTTGCCCGCGACAAGTTCCGCGGTGGCAGGTTCCACAGCGGCCAGCGGGGCGCGTCGGTCGATGACCGCCTGAGGAGGCGGTGGCTTGGGATAGGCCTCGGTGAATTGATGTATTGCAAGGTGTCCAACGGGGCACCATACGTAGCCGACTAGTCCCTCGGCGGATCGGTGTTTTGATTCGATGCGCGATTCGGCGACCACGTAGTTGGCGGCACATTCACGGCAATACATCTTGAACCCGTTGCACCGTGGTGCCGTAATCGCCCCGGCGTCATCAAAAACGCTGGTAGTCACTCCTCGAGATAGGTCTGTCAAGGTAGAACCCTCCGTTCACGTCTCCGACCGATGCCGGAGCACATTTGCCCCGACAGTAAGAAACGCTTCGCACGGACCTCGCACCTATTCGGGTCAAACTCGCACGAACGACCTATTTCGGATCAGCGCATGTCGACGTTGGACGGGAACGGATTCGTTCCGGCGAGCGAACCGCTGGCCGACAACGGTCGGAAACCAAAGAAGCCCCCGCCGGTGACAAACGTATGGCCAGTTGGATCCTTGGCATAGTCGAAGTGGTCTTTGACAGCTGCGGCATATGCCCCGTTGCGCATGAAGGGTCACGGCTCGAAGGCGCGCTCGTCGCCGTTCAGGCCGCCGAAACCTGGCAGGCCAGACAAGACCACTTGAGCGAGGCCGTCGACCTGCTGTCGGAACGACACCACCAGGCCGGCTTCGAGCTTCCGGCGCCAGCCGTCCATCCGTTCTTCGACCGACCGTTTACGACAACTAACGTTGAGATACCGGCGTTCTTCGTCGACCGTATCCCCGACGACGGCATTCAATCCCTACCTGTGATCCGGTCGATAGAGCAGTGGAACGACAATGTGGACGTGTTGACTCACCCGGCTCGACGGCTGGCAGCAGGAGCCGTCTACGACATCGCTCAAGATTGATCCACGGCCCCAAAACCGGTTTCGGGTTACACAGCGATACGGTTAAGGGGTCTGGTCGGGTCACCCGATCGATGGGTTTGCAGACGGGTTTCCGGTTCTTCTGTCAATGTGAGCCACCCGCCAAGCATGCCGATGCCCTCTAACTCCGGTGTCGCCATCCAGAACCCTTATTCGCCTGCCGACGACGGCGGGCCAGGAGCAAGATGAATACAACGTTCGCCGATCTCGGCGTCCCCAGTTCGATCTGCGAGGCGCTGTCGCGCCGCGGTATCGACGAACCATTCGAAATTCAAGCCGCCACCATCGCCGATGCCCTAGAAGGCCGAGACATCTGTGGCCGGGCCCCCACCGGGTCAGGCAAGACCTTGGCCTTCGGCATACCACTCGTAGCCACTGTCGGACGGGCGGAAGCCAAGTACCCGCGAGGCCTGATCTTGGCCCCAACCCGAGAGTTGGCCGACCAAATCGCCGAGGAGCTACTGAGCTTCTCCGGCAAGGTCAGCGTCGGCGTTGTCTACGGCGGCGTCGGCTACGGCAAACAACTCAAGCAACTCAACCGTGGCGTGGACATTCTGGTGGCCTGCCCCGGACGGCTCGAAGACCTGATCGAGCGGGGTGCCGTGCACCTCGACGATGTCGACCAAGTCGTTCTCGACGAGGCTGACCGTATGGCCGACATGGGTTTCCTGCCCGCGGTCCGACGCATCATCGACCAGACGGCCGAAGGCGGACAGACCATTTTGTTCTCCGCCACTCTGGAAGGTGAAGTTGGAAAGCTCACCCGCCAGTACCAGACCGATCCCGTCACCCACTTGGTCGGCGACGCCACCCCCGACATCACATCAGCCGAGCACCGATTCATTCTGTTGGAACGGGAGAACCGGGTCACCACCAGCGCCAAGGTGATCAAGGAAAGCGGTCAGGCCATCGTCTTTTGTCGCACCCGCCACGGATGCGACCGTTTGGCTAAACAGCTAAACAGGCAGGGCGTTGAAGCCGTCGCCATCCACGGTGGTCACGCTCAGAACCGTCGCACTCGTTCGTTGAGCCGCTTCACCGATGGTGACGTGCAAGCCCTTGTCGCCACCGACGTGGCCGCCCGCGGCATTCACGTTGATGACGTCGCTGCGGTGATCCACTTCGATCCGCCGGGTGACGACACCACCTATATTCACCGCTCCGGGCGAACCGCCCGAGCCGGCCGCGAAGGTGTTGTGGTCTCGCTCATCCTGGACGATCAGGTTCGCGACGCCCGCAAGATGCAACGGAACCTCGGGTTGGAGGT
>CALJMD010000140.1 GCA_937981915.1 uncultured Acidimicrobiales bacterium | reverse complement strand
AGAGCGGAAGTGGAGACGATACGCCTGCTGCGGGCTTCGGGCGGGTAGTTGCATTCGAACGTTACGCCCACCACGGCGTCGCCCAGCCCGAGGGCGAAGAGGATTTCGGTGGCTGAAGGCAGCAGCGACACGATTCGCTCTGGTGGCGACGTCGGTGAGTCGGCCGTTGGATTGGGTGTCGACATTTTTGGGCCTCCAGGCCGCTACTTAGTCTCAGTTAATCTGCTCGAAACAATCAGGAAACAGAGCAGAAAACGCTTGCTGGCAAAGTTATCGGCTGACGCGTTCGGTGGTGCGTCGGCAGTGTGGCCGGAGCCTCGTACCCGAGCTTTCTTCAAATCCGAATACTCCCACTACTCCGAATATGAGGTGACCTGTTATGGACTCCGGCTCCTTAGCGTGGATTCTGATTTCTGCTGCCCTGGTGTTGTTCATGGTGCCAGGACTGGCGCTGTTCTACGGCGGCATGTCTCGCAGCAAGAACATGCTGAACATGTTGATGATGAACATGATCTGTCTGGGCATTGTCCCCGTGGTGTGGGTGATCGCCGGCTATTCGCTGGCGCTCGGCGAAACATCACACGGCTTGATCGGCAACCTCGACAACGCCTTCATGGCCGATGTAACGGTTAACCAGGACGGTGGCGAGGGCCTGCTTGGGGCGTTCTTCGCCCTGACGTTCGCCTCCATCACTCCGGCCCTGATCTCCGGTGCGGTGGCCGACCGAATGAAGTTCTCGGCCTGGGTCGTTTTCGTCCCGGTGTGGTTGATGCTGGTCTTCGTGCCGTCGTTCCAGTGGGTGTACGGCCCCAACGGTTGGCTCGGCGTGCGGGGCAGTCTGGACTTTGCCGGTGGAACCGTGGTTCACGTCGCCGCCGGTGCCGCCGCTTTGGCGCTGGCCCTGGTGCTCGGGCCTCGCAAAGGCTGGCAGAAAGAGCCGATGCAGCCCCACAATCTTCCGTTCACCATGCTGGGGGCCGGCATCTTGTGGTTCGGTTGGTTCGGTTTCAACGCCGGCTCCGCCTTCGCTGCTGACTCCACCGCCATTCAAGCGTTCGCCAACACCTTTATCGCCGGTGCCGCCGCCATGTTGAGCTGGCTAGTGGTGGAGCTGTTGACCGATGGGCACGCAACGTCGCTGGGTGCGGCGTCAGGCATTGTGGCCGGACTGGTGGGCATCACGCCCGGGGCCGGTTACATGGGCACCTGGGGCGCTCTTTTGGTTGGTGTGGCCGCCGGTGCGCTGTGTGCGTTGGCCGTTCGCCTGAAGTTCCGCTTCGGTTATGACGACGCTCTGGACGTGGTCGGAGTGCACATGGTTGGTGGCTTGGTCGGCGGCATCCTCATTGGCGTGTTCGCCTCGCCGGTGTCGCTTGGCGACCCTGAGGCGTTCGAAGCCGGTCTGATCGACGGTGGCGGCGCTGGCCTTTTGTTGGAGCAGATCTTCGCCAACGTGGTGGTACTGGTCTTTGCTTTCGTGGTCACCTTCGTGATCGCCAAGGTTATGGACGCCACCATGGGTCTACGGGTGACCGAGGACGACGAGCGCACCGGTTTGGACACCTCCCAGCACGCCGAAACGGCGTATCAGAGCTAAGCGTTCGGTCTCTCGGCGTTCAGCCGGCTAGTTGACGGTCGAGTTCGAGCCAGAGTTCGTCCAACCATTCGATCTGTTCGGCCGGGTCGGTCGGAATCTCGGAGCGGCGTAGTCGTCGCACGGAGATTTCGATCGGCTCGCCGACCGGAACGATTTTGGTCAGGTCGGCTAGACGGCCGACGCGGTCCAGCCCGCGATGGTCGACTAGGACGACGTCAGCCTCGGGTAGCTCAGCCAGCAGGGTGAGTAAACCCCCGGGGCGAGGCGGGAGAACGTTGCTCAGCTCACTCAAACGCTCGCCTCTCTCCGGATCTTTCTCGCTTAGGCGGGCCAGCAAACGGTCTCGGACCTTGGGGTGAAACAGGCGTCCTTCAGGGAAGATCACGTAGACGGTCTGACCGTCGGCGTTGGCGGTCATGGCGCTGACAGCGGCCCGAGCGGTTTCTCCGTCATCGCGGGGGATGAACACCGAACCCAGCCGACCGTACAAGATGTCGAATCCGGGGTCGGCCAACAGCTCAGCCATGATGATGCCTTGCACGTTGTAGCCGAGCTTCTGATAGAGCAGGCCAGGCAGTGATGCGTCGAACAGCGAAGCGTGGCGGCTAATGACGATGGCGGGTCCCGGTTCGAGGGCGCTTTGATCCACCTCCGATACGTCGACTCGCAGGCCGAGCAGACGGTCAGCCCGTTGTTCGAGCAGTCGGATCGACCAGGATTGAAGCCGTTGGTGTCGAGCGATCGAGACTTTTGTGTTCAGTCGAGTGCCGAGACCCGCTTGCACCCACAAAAGTGGGGCCAGCAGGATTTCAGCTGAGTCGTTAACCATGTACTGCAGGACGAAGAGGTACACGCGAACCCGGGGGAGTCGGGGTCGCCCCACCAGCAGGTCTGCAACTGCTGCTGCCGCCACGATGAGCGGAGCCAACCCCAGGCCGACGGCGGTGGCGCCCAGCATGGCCGGTACGGTCTTGGCCCGACGGGACCAACGGATTGTTCGCGGCTCGTTCATCGGCTTCACCAACCCTGGTCAGGGCCGAGATGTTCCGCCCCCACCTCGGATGGGTGACCGTTGAAGCGTCTAGATGTGGCCGTAGGCCACCCAGCCGCCGTCGACGGTGAGGACTTCGCCGGTGACGTACGACGCTTCGGTTGACGCCAGCCACGACACCGCCGACGCGATGTGTTCGGGGCTACCGAGCCGCTTTTGGGGAATACGGTTGTTGAGCGGTGCCTCGGCGACGGTGCCGGAGTCGATCAGTTCGTCGATCATGTCGGTTCGGATGTAGCCAGGGGCGATGGCGTTGACTCGGATGTTGTGCTCGGCCAGGTCGATGGCCATGACCTTGGTCATGTGGTGTACCGCCGCTTTGGTGCCGCAGTAGCCGACCCGGTTGGGGAAGCCGTTGCGCCCGGCGATGGAGCCGACCTGAATGATTGAGCCGCCCGCTTCGTCGTCGGCCACTCCGGAGGCCACCATTCGTTGCGCTGCCGCCTGGGAGCCGTGGAAGACGCCGACCATGTTGACGTCCACGATGTTCTTGAAGTCGTCGGCGTCGGTCTCCAGGAACGGTTTGACCTGGGCGATGCCGGCGTTGTTGACCATCAGCCGGATCGGCCCGAGCGATGCCTCAACGTGGTTCAGAGCATTGTCGACCGCCGTTCGGTCTTGGACGTGGGCTCCGACAGCCAACGCAGCTGCGCCCCCGGCGGTGAGTTCGGAGCAGATCGGTTCGGCTCGCTCCGCGGTGGTGGCGAGGCAGGCGACGGCCCACCCGTCTTCGGCCAGTCGACGGGCCATGGCGGCGCCGAGCCCACGACTGGCGCCGGTGACAACGGCAACCGGGCGCGCCGGTTCTGCTGGTTCGTTCATGTCGGCTGGATCGGGCCGTTAGAGGGCGTCGGTGTTGATTTCGCCGGTTCGGATGCGCACCACGGTGTCGACCGAGGTGACCCACACTTTGCCGTCACCGATCTTGCCGGTCTGGGCGCCCTTGACGATGGCGTCGACGACCTGGTCGACCAGCGCTGATTCGACCACGACCTCAAGTTTGACTTTGGGGACGAAATCAACCCGGTACTCGGCGCCGCGGTACGTTTCGGTGTGTCCGCCTTGGCGACCGAAGCCTTTGACTTCACTGATTGTCATGCCTGTAGGGCCGACTTTGGCCAAGCTGTCCTTCACCTCGTCCAGCTTGTGGGGCTTGATTACCGCAGTGACCAGTTTCATGTATTCACACTACCTCAGCGCCGATGATCGGCACGAGCCTGTTTGGCGGCGGCTCGGCTCCGAATCCAGGATTTTGTTGACTTGGGCATTGCTCCGATGACGTAGCGGCCTCGGCCAAGTTTGATCACCCGCCCCTTGGCGGTCTCCCACCTTAAGGCATCTGAAACGGTCTTGGTGGCCCTTCCACGTATCGTTAGGCCGTTTTGCTGAACTCGTTCCGCCAATTGCGACGGCGACATCGGATGAGGCGAGCGTAGAAGCTCGGCGACGAGGAGGTAACGCAGGGCTCTGCTACCGACAACGCCGGGGTTGACAGTGGTCTCAAACGGGAGTTGGCCGAAGGTTCTTGCGTTCGCTGCCGTTGCGCTGTTAGACATCACCTGAGATTGCCAAGCCCATGTGACACTGGGCCGCTAGCGCCCGACATGTCCAGACAAACCACCAAAAGTCGCTACGAGCTTGAACCATGGGCACTGCCTAGCAGCGATGGCTCACAAGGCTGGCAGCGACTTTTTTGCGAACATCGTCGCTGGACCGCACGCTTCGCCGGATCTTTGGACTACCGTTTTGCACACTATGGCAACGGTTGTTGACGAGCACACCAGTGACGCAGGCGAAAGCCCCGACGACGGGGCGGCAACGGCCCCGGCAAATGGGCGTTTGAAGGCCAATCAGCTATGGCTGGGCGTAGGCCTGGTTATCGCTGGAGTGACGGTGCTGTCCGGTATCGCAGCATCGATCTTCCAGTTCCACGACGACTCCGAGATACAGCGGGAAGTCTTCGTCAACGTGCCCGGCTCGTTCAAGTTGGCGTTCTACACCATCATCCCTGTGTTGCTGGTGTGGGGATCGCTGCAACTGTCCTACCGGGTCAAGAATTGGGAGCGAGGAGCCCCCGACCGTCGCACCACCAACCGCAAGAACTTCAAGAAGCGTTTGGCCGACTTCCGCTCCGGTGTGTACATGCAAACCCTCATGCGTGAGCCCGGGGCCGGCATCATGCACTCGCTGATCTACTTCAGCTTCATCATCCTGCTCGGCGTCACCACCGTGTTGGAAATCAACCATCAGGTGCCCGAAAGTCTCAAGTTCCTCAACGGCAACGTATATAAGGCCTATGCCCTGATCGGCGACCTGGCCGGCCTTGGCTTCCTGGCCGGTATGGCCATCGCCATCGTTCGTCGCTACGGCCCGCGCCGTTGGCGTCCGTACCGCATCGCCGTCAAGTCTCGCCCGGAGCACGCGGTAATTCTCGGTGTACTGACCGCCATTGGCGTCACCGGATTTGGGGCCGAAGCGTACCGAATCGCACTCGAAGGCAGCCCCGAATTCGAGCAGTGGTCGATCATTGGTTACCCGCTGGCTCAACTGGTTGACGGGTCCGACTCGCTGTCCGGCTGGCATCAGATTTGGTGGACGGCTCACGTCATCAGCTTCTGCGCCTTCCTGGCCATCATCCCCGGGACCATGTTGCGTCACATGTTCACGTCCCCGCTGAACATGTATCTGTCGGACCGTGACCGGCCCAAGGGCGCCATGAAACCGCTGCCCGACCTGGACTCCACCGAACTGGAGACCTTCGGTGCTTCAACCATCGAGTCGTTCACGTGGAAGCAGCTGATGGACACCGACGCCTGCACCATGTGCGGCCGCTGCACCTCGGTCTGCCCGGCGAACGCCACCGGAAAGCCGCTTGATCCCCGCGAGATCGTGCTCAAGACCGGCGAAGTGATGGCCCGCACCGGCGACCCCGCTGTGTCGCCCCCCATCGGGGTCGAACCCGACATCGAAGTTAAAGCCAACTGGGTCTTCGATCGGATCACCGAAGAAGAAGTGTGGGCCTGCACCTCCTGCAAGGCCTGTGACGAAATCTGCCCGGTCAATATCGAAATCCTGGACAAGATTCTCGACATGCGTCGCTACCTGACGCTGATGGAATCGAACTTCCCGACCGAACTGGGAACCGCTTTCCGGGCCATGGAGAATTCCTCCAACCCGTGGGCCATGAGCCAAACCCAACGCACCGACTGGGTCAAAGACCTGGCCGTGGACGTCATCGAGCCTGATGAAATGCGAGCCGGTGACATCTTCCAGCACGAGTACCTGTATTGGGTCGGCTGCGCCGGAAGCTTCGACGACAAGAACCAGAAAGTCAGCCAGGCCATGGCCAAGCTGATGCAACGGGCCGGCGTCGACTTCGCCATTCTCGGCCCGGCCGAGCTGTGCACCGGTGACCCGGCTCGCCGCTCCGGCAACGAGTACATCTTCCAGATGCTGGCCAAGCAGAACATCGAAACCCTCAACGGCGTTGGAGTGAAGAAGATCGTCACTCAGTGCCCGCACTGTTTCAACACGTTGGCAAACGAGTACCCACAACTTGGCGGCCACTACGAGGTGGTTCACCACAGCCAGTTCCTGGAGTGGCTCATCTCTCAGGGAAAGCTCGATCTCAGCGGCGCCTCGCTAGAGGAACGAATCGTCTACCACGACTCGTGCTACCTCGGTCGACACAACGACGTGTACCTTGCGCCCCGAAACGTCATCGGCTCGCTCAAAGGCATCCAGATTGTCGAAGCCGGGCGCAACGGAACCAAAGGTATGTGCTGTGGCGCCGGTGGTGCCCGCATGTGGATGGAAGAGGACATCGGTACCAAGGTCAACGACGAACGCTCCGCCGAGCTGGTCGAAACCGGTGCCAGTCGAATCGCCACTGCCTGTCCGTTCTGCTACGTCATGATGGACGACGGCGTCAAAGGTCACGGCTACGAAGAAGACGACGTTCGGGTCGCCGATATTGCCATGCACCTACTCGAAGCCATCGAGAACGGTGAGCAGGGTCATTCGACACCGGTTGTCGTCAACGGCAGCGGTGACTCGGCCGACTAGGCCGTAGTCGGCTCAGGCTTTCAGCAACTATTAGGTGGTCAGCGCTGTCGGGCGCTCCACAACAGTTGGGAACATCGTGGTGATCCCGCAGATGAGAAGGTCCAGGGCTAGTTCGAACTCAACGGTTCGAGCCGGCTGCTGGCTACCGATGGTGGCCGACGCCAACGGGTAAGACGTAGGGTTCAGATCGCTCCGGAACTCATCCAAGTGGCCCTGAGCTTCTTCAGTCACAGGATTGTCGCCGACCTCGGCGAGCACGTGTCCGATCACGAACGCGGCCACGACATTCAATAGACGCCAGGACGTCTTGGCGTCGAAGCCGATATCGGTGAACTCTTGGAGGGTCACTTCGACCACACCCATGGCCGACTCGGTTGCCACCGGCCGAATGGCGAGAACAGGCACGCAGCGGCTGTTCAGCAACAGGGCTCGACGGTAGCCACGGCAGTATTCACGCAGTCGATCTTCCCAAGACTCGCTTCCGGTGAGATCGACTTCGATGTCGTTGTAGACCAGTTCGCAGATCCCGTCCAGAATCTCGTCTTTGCCTTTCACATGTTTGTACAGCGAAGGGGCCTCGATCTCAAGCATCGAGGCCAGTGCTCTCATAGTGAGGGCGTCGGCGCCATGCTCGTTAACGAGGTCACGTGCTCGATCGAACACAAGGGCACGGGTAATAGGGACTCTTGGTGGCATTCGATTAATCTCCTCAGATTGAGATGAGTTCGACCGGCACATGGCGAAGTCTTGTCGGCGGACAGGTTACGCGGGGCGAGCGCGAACCTGGAAAACTCGACGGCAATACAGCGAACACACCATGCCGAACGCATCCGTGTAGCCAGTGTCGCCCAAAACGAGGGATTTTGCTAGTCACTGCAGGGCGAAGCGAGTTCGTCCGTTGCTGGATTGCCACCCGAAGCCGGGCGCGCAACAGCCCGGCACAGGAACGGTGCCGGGCTGTCGAAAGGAGGTTTTACGGGGTGCTGGAGATGTCGTAGACCGTTGCGTTGTCGGTGTTGGCCCCAACCTTGAGGACCATTTCGTTCACCGATTCATCAACGAGGAACACTATTTGGACCGAGTCACTTCCGGCTGTTGAACCGGTTCGGGCCACCCGGGTCGGTTCCAGCTTCTGACCGTCTGCGGTCATTTCCCAGAATTCAACGTCCAAGTACGTCGATGCGGCCGAGGAGCTGACCCGTCGAATATCGAGGTCTACTGCTGCGACTCGCTGCCCGGTAGGAGCCCTGAACGCTCCAAGCTCAACGTGCACCGATGCTGCGGTGGGCTCGATCACTAGGTTCGACGGGGCATTGACGGAATCAGGGATCACTGTCACCGCATCGTCGATGAAGAACTCGGCTGAGCCGATGACGCCGGGCTCGCCGCCAATAAGAGGCATCGAGGCCGGAATACGGTTCGGCTCGCTGAACTCAACCGTGAGGTTGGCGGGGTTGGGGTCCACGTAGGACTGCAGCTTGAACACCACGGTCACGGTCTGAATCTCGCCTGCTTCCACCGAGAACCTCGATGTGGCGGCGGTCTGTTCGAACCTGGTGGCCGGATGGCGTGAGCCGTCAGGCAACACGATGGACACGTCGCTCTCTCGAACCCGAAGTTGATGGTTGGTGGTGTTGGATGCCAACATCTCCGCCACCACGATGGGTCGGCTGAACGGGTCGTCGGCTCTAGGCACAACCCGTCCCTCGACCAACGACCACATCATCCCGCCGTACATGACGGACGGGTACTGGTCGGCTGGGGTGCTCGCCGGCGCGAGAACCTCACTGAGGTCAATGGTCTCGTTGGTCACGACCTCGTTGCCAGCGGCGGTGCCGGTGACAACAAAAGACGCGGCCAGTACGAGTGCGACAGTCGTCGCAACCCATGCCATCGCTAGATATCCAAATCCCCGCTCTTCGGCTACGGGGGTACGCAAACTAAAAGGTACTACCGCCATTCGACGTTCCTTCGACTCCGTTCCCTATTCATTCGGTCGGTTCGGTAGTGCGGTTTAGTTCGAGCTGCGCCGATGTGTCGTGGGACTGCGCGTCCGAAGTTTTTTCGCCCTATTACCGACTCTGTGTGCTTATTATGATATTAGGACGCTGTGACAGGGTCCAGGGTCGCGGACAACGTGTAACAGTACTGCTACGAATCTCACCTATAGGCGTAGTACTTTCGACCCATATCGGCCGAAAGGGCATGTCTCGGCCATGTCAGCGACACGACCCGTTCACCTTGGGGCCGTCGGCCGAGGTTAGAAGTTCTCCCAGTACCGCGACGGTCGCGGGCCTTGCTGGCCCTGATACTTCGAGCCCAGCGAACCGGTGCCGTAGGGATTGTCGGCATCCGACGTCATCCGGATGAAACTGATCTGACCGATCTTCATTCCGGGATACAGGGTGATGGGGAGACTGGCGACGTTCGAGAACTCCAGAGTCAACTGGCCGTCCCACCCCGCATCGACGAAGCCGGCCGTGGTATGGATGAGAAGACCCAGACGGCCGAGACTCGACTTGCCTTCAATACGGCCAACGAGATCGGACGGTATAGCGATTCGCTCGGCGGTCGAACCCAGCACAAACTCACCTGGGTGAAGAATGAACGGATGCTCATCGCTGGCTTCGACCGTGTCGGTCAACGCCTCCAGGTTGGCTTTCACGTCAATATGGCTGAACGTGTGGTTGCGGAAAACCACGAACCGATGATCGAGGCGAAGATCCACCGACGACGGTTGTATGGCGGCCTCTTCGTACGGCTCGATAATGATCCGTCCGTCGGCGATTTCCTTCTTGATCGTGCGGTCCGAGAGAATCACACGTCGAACTTTATCAGCAGACGGTCGGTCGGTCGCATGGCCAGAACTTCGGAAAGCGAGCCGCCACGTATGGCGACGAAGTCCGCCCGGTCGCCTTCAGTGACCACGGCACGGTTTCCGACCGTGACCATCGAAACGGCGTCAACCAGTGAGACATGCCCGGCTAGGACCATCAGGGCCGCCGTTTCCAGTGGATCACCCGATCCCAATGGGTTGAACGGGTCCTGCAAATTGTCCCCGCCGGCCAGGACAGTCACCCCGTGCCGTCGCAGTTCGCCCACCGCAGTCAAGCCTCTAGGCGGTGCGACCGGGTGGTCGTGAGCCTGCAAATACAGATTGGTGTGGGGGAGAGCGACCACGGCAATATTGGCTTCCGCAGCAACAGCCGAAACCTCTTGCTGTCGTTGCGGTGCCGCCATCGACAACGCAACGCAGTGACTGGCGGTAAGCGACGGCTCAAATCCTGTTCGGATCGCCGCTCGGGCCAACGTCGCCAGGTCGTTCGAGTCGGCCTGCAGGTTCTCGTCGGCGTGAATGTCGACTGGGCGACCGTGACTCCCGGCTAGGTCGAGGATGGTTTCTATCGCCATCGCCGGGTCGGCCTCTATATGAGGTACGCCACCCATCATGTCCAGACCGAGAGCCAGGGCGCGCTTGCAGACCTTGATGATCTGCTCGGAGTTGTCCCCGGTGAGACCGACAGGCAGGCCCACCAATTGAATCTCTACTCGGTCGGCAACGTTTGCCTTGACCTCCAACAACGCTTCAAGACCCGAGGTGCCGACATCCGCTCCCAGGTCCACGTGACTCCGCAGCACCCGGACGCCGGCTCGCTCGTACAGCTCAACCGCGGCCGTTGCCCTTCGCACATAGTCATCGTGGGTGATGGTCGGGCGATGCGAAACCCAAGCGGTGATGGCACCGCCAAGATCACCGGACGGGTTGTCGACCGAGTTGATCGACAGTGCTTTGTCCAAGTGGGC
>CALJMD010000139.1 GCA_937981915.1 uncultured Acidimicrobiales bacterium | reverse complement strand
GGTTCGACAGTGCCGAGTTGTTTCGAGCCATCATTGTCTTATGTCCGTTGTTGACTTGAGGGACCAGGTCGCGTACGTGACGGGAGCGAGTCGAGGCATCGGTCTGGCCGTGACCCAGCGTCTCTTGAACGCGGGCGCCACCGTGGTCGGCATTGCTCGCCCGAGTACCGACTTGGATCGCCTCGGCAGCGTTGGCCACGGGACCGGTCACCTGATTGTCGAACCGGCTGATGTCAGCCAACCCGAGCAACTGGCCAACGCCTTCAAACAAGCCGGGTCCCGAGTGGGTCAACCCAACCTTGTTGTTGCGCTGGCCGGAGTCGCCGAAGCGATTGGCCCACTTCAATCGGTAGATCTTGACGACTGGTGGCGAGCAATCGAGGTGGACGTTCGAGGCACAATGCTGACCGTACGTGAAGCGCTCAACGCCATGGTGCCGGTCGGGGCCGGGCGGATCGTGACTGTCTACGGCAACCTTGGTGACCGCGACGGGCGGCACGTTTCCGCCTTTGCCGCCTCTAAAGCGGCGGTAGCTCGGATGACTGAGATAGCGGCCAACGAGGCGGCAGGTTCCGGCGTTGCCGTGCTCGGAATTCATCCTGGGTTTGTCCGAACACCGATGACCGAGTCTCTGGCCTGGGGGCCGGCTGGCAGTACGTGGCTTCCCTCGTTCGGTGATGGAGTGGAGGACCGGTGGCGTGGCCCGGAGGCCGCGGCCGACCTGATCGCCCAGATCGCGCTTGGGGCGGCCGACGATTTGTCCGGCCGCATCCTGCGGGTCTTTGACGACTTGGAGTCGGTGATCGCCGACGCATCAGGCGACGACGACCACCGAAGATTGCGGTTGGACCTTACTTGAGTCTGCTCGACAACGGTCGGGGAAGACGGTCGACCAGGGAGCGGGCTTTGTCCAGCCGTTCCGGAGTGAGCTCCTTGGTTACCCGGTCAGGTAGGTCGCTCACACGGTCCGGGCCGACACCACCACGAATGTCAAAGTCCTCGGTTTCCACTCGGGCTGCTCCTCGTTTGCTTGCCGCTCGACCCATACCTTTGACCAGCCCGGTCGGGCCGCACAAGGCGACGTGATAGCCGTTCAATCCACCGGGGAACAACTGGTCCAGGTGCTCAGGGGCCAGCCGCTCGGTGTCGGGAGTGAACAGGTGCAGTCTGATTCGGCCTTCAGCATCGGCCCGCTCCAGTTCGTCGATGATCGGATCCGGGTGTACAAGGCGCTCCGCCGCCGTGCTTCTAGTGGCGTACAACAGCACCGGTGCTGAGGCGCCGGAGTCGAAGTCGGCCGGGTTGAGTCCACCAATGGCGGCGAGGAAAGGAGTGATACCAACGCCACCGGCCACCCAGAGCACCGGTTGGTCGGCCCGGCCCTGCGGTTCGAACAGACCGTACGGCCCTTCGATGTGAGCGGCGCAGCCAACAAGGTCGGTGTCGGGAAGTTTGGCCGACCAGTCCCCAAGATGTTTGATGTAGAACTCGAGACGGTCGTTGTCGGGCGGAGAGGCAATCGTGAACGGGTGCGGCTCCGACATGCCTGGGATGTCCAGCTTCACAAAGGCGAATTGGCCCGCGTGTTGGGTCATTGGGCGGCCGACGGGCTCCAACGCCAGCTTGGTGGTGTCGGTGGTGTGCAGCGCCTCGACCACTCGGTAACGGTGGCCCTTGGCCACCATGTCTCGGCCGACCACCCTGGCCAGGAAGGCAACCAATCCGACAACCATCCACGTGCCAAACCACCATCCCCACGATGAGTTGTTGGCGTACGGCTTCTCGGCGGTGAAAAAGTGGAAGCAGGCAAAGGCGAACGGGATTCCGAGGAACTTGTGGGTGAGACGCCACCACCGGTACGGAAACAACCGGAGGACGCTCAGGCCGATGAGAAGGTAGATCATGATCTCGCCGACACCGGCCAGTTCTTCAGCGGTCTCGGCCAGTGAGCGGGCGGCACCACGGATGCCACCGTCGATTTCGGGTTCGATGCTGGTGTGCAGAAACATGAAGGCCACCGAGACCGCTCCGGCCCACCGGTGCACTTTGTACATCGAGTCCAGGCCACCGAACAGCGGTTCCAGGATGCGAGGGCGGAGCGCTAACAGAAAGCTCCAACTCATTAGCAGAATGGAGGCGGCGCCGACCCACAGGCCGAGCGCTACGTTGCCGTCTTCGCCGGTGGCGCCAGCGAATGCGGGCCACGACGCTACAACCGAAACAACAACGGCCAGCGGGCCGAGTTTGCTCAGCAGACGGCGTACGGCGCCCCCCGATCCGGTCCGGGCCGACGACGGCGCAGGACGGGTAGAAGTAGTTGAACTAGTCATGAAGTGATTGTGAACCATCCAACCTGACTGGTTCCTGAACGCAGAGTACCAGCGTCGAGTCCGTGGCTCAGCCGACGGCGTTGTGGCTGCGGAACAGATCGGCCACGGTGAAAGCGAGGGTAGTGGTTGACGATGCGGCGGTGTCATCGACAGTAAGGGTCAGACGCACGGGAACCGCGGCCTGTCGCAATTCGTAGATGATCACCCGGCCCGTCGGGACTCGCCATTCCCACGACAAGCGTTCCTGCATCCCGGCGAAAACCGTTGCCGTCGAGCCCTGGACGGGGGCAGCCCAGCGGGCGATCTCATCGCTCAGAAAGTCGAGCGGTTCGCCATCGACCGGCCCGTCGGTCTCCCCGGCTGAGCTCAACGGTTCGATTTCCACGACGGCTGCACCGTCACTTGACGTGATAGTGACGGCTCCGAGCGCAGGATCGACCACGGCTTGCCATCCGTCCGGGAGCAAATAGTCGTAGCCGTAGTCCCACATTGATTGCCACGAGCCGACCTTGTCGGCCAGCGGCATCACAGTCGCGGTCTCGGTGTCGAACAGTACGAGGTCCAGGGTGATATCGCTGGCTGTGTTGTCGGACGCCCATCCGGTGAGAACGTCGCCCCACCAGCTGATGTCGGAGGCAGAAAAGTCCATTAGCCATGGATTCCCCAGCGAAAAGGACTGCAACGAGGGCGGTTGGTCGTCGACGCCAACGGAGCCGGCGATCAGAATTCGTTCGATTGACTCTTCACAGGAGACAATGAACGCGTCCTGCCCCTTGGGGCCGGGGCGATGCCGAGTGAAGCCCAGCATCCCGATTTCCTGATAGATGCTTACGTCGGTCTGACCATCGAGTCGGTACCCCAGGTTGCCCTGGCGGCACTCGGAGTCCGGGTTGGAGTTCGGTTCCTCGACGTACACGAACTCGCCGAGTCCACTGGCGGCCGGACCGAGGACTTCGATCTCTCCAGCCGGCGAGTCGTTCGAACCGTTGGTGCCGCCGGTGTTTGCGGTCGTGGTACCGGTGCTGTTGTCGCTGGTAGGCGGGGCCGAGGTGGTCGAGTCGTTACTTGCCGACGTGGCGTTTGTGCGCTGGGTGGTTGAAGTGGCGGCGTCGGCATCGACGCCCTGACCTGGTCCGCTGGTCGAGGGAACATCGACACGAAGGGCAGTAATCTCACTGGCCGCTTCGGATTCGCGGGCCTCAACTTGTTGGCCGTCGACGCCAGCGGCGTCCACCAGCTCCGGTGATTGGCCAGAACACGAGGCAGCCAGGGCGGCCACGGCGACCAAGGACCCTCGGCCCTTCCAGCTGGGTAGCGAACGACGAATTGTCAGCACGCGATCATGCTCGGACGATCAGACGGGACACTTTAGTTCGGACGCCTTATAGCGTTGGGTCACACGCTCGCTTGTCGCCCTTCAGGCGCCGGCGGCCGGGGCCGATAGGTCCGACATGGGCGAAGAGGTGACTGACGTAGACGCTGGTGCACCGCGCCGTTGGAGGTCTCACAACAAAACGGCGTTTGCGCTCCGGTGGCTGGTGCGGCTTGCCCCAGTGGTCGCCGCGACCATCGTTGTCTTCATCCTGCTGCAATCTCTACCGGAGGCCGACAGCGTTACTGGCCGTCTGGCCCGAAATTCGGTGGCAGTAGTCGCCGGGTTTGCTGTCTCGTTTGTAGTGGCCCGCTTCGCCACCCGACTGATCCCCTTGGCCGGTCTTTTGCGTTTGTCCCTGGTCTTCCCAGACGAGGCCCCGTCTCGATTCAAAGTGGCCATGAAAGCGTCGTCTAGTCGACAGCTGGAACGGGACCTGGCTGCGGCCAAGGCGCAAGGATTCGTGGACGAACACCAATCGGCAGCCGAGCAGATTCTGGCCATGGCCGCCGCCATCGGCGCCCACGACCGCCGCACCCGTGGACACTCGGAACGGGTTCGCGTGTACTCGCGAATGATCGGTGAAGAGATGGGTGTGGACGGCGACGAACTGGAGAAACTCCAATGGGGCGCGCTGCTGCACGACATGGGCAAGATTCATGTGTCACCGGCCATTCTCAACAAGCCGGGCCGACCCGACGAAGAGGAATGGGCCGAGCTGCAGACTCACCCCGAGGAGGGCCGCCATCTTCTCGCCCCGCTTGACCACTTCCTGGGGGAGTGGGCGTCGGCCTCATGGGGCCATCACGAGAAATGGGACGGCAGCGGTTACCCGGCCGGATTGGCCGGGGCCGACATCCCGTTGGCCGCTCGAATTGTGGCGGTGGCTGATGCCTATGAGGTGATGACGGCAACCAGGGCCTACAAGACGCCGATGTCGGCCGAAGACGCTCGACGAGAACTTGCCATGTCGGCCGGCACCCACTTTGATCCTGAAGTCGTGCGAGCCACGTTGGCGCTGTCCGTCGGGCGATTGCAGCTGGCTGCGGGGCCGATGTCGTTCATTCTCGGTCTCCCGTTTGCGGCGCCGGTTGCCTCATTGGCTCGAACCTTCGTCCGCTTTCCCGACGTGGGAACGGTGGCCACCGCGGTTGGAGCGGCCGCAGTGTCGGTGGCGATGGCGGGGACGGCGTTGGCCACCGGAGCCACGAATGACAGTGCGGCAACAGAGGCTGCGATGGCGACTGTGGATCAAGGCGACAGCGCTAGTGGTTCCGATGACTCAGCCGATGACACCGATGACACCGATGACTCGGCGACAGCGACAGCGGCCGGGACAGGTGAGACTCAGGCTCCCTCACCTACGTCTAGCAATGCTGACCTAACAGCGACTCCGCGTTCAGTCGAGGTTGAGGCGTTCGCCACGAGCACGACCGCCACGTTGGTCTCGTCGACCACTGTTAACTCGACGTCGGCCTCCGATGGGGTCGCCTCCTCGGTCACGACATCGCCTACCACATCCCCCACGACCTCTCTTACAACGCCGCTCGACACATTGCTCACGACAGTGAAAGGCTCACCGACGACGCTTCGGTCGACCACGGTCAAAGCGACTCCGCCGTCGACCAGTGCCGGGTCCCCCTCAACCACTGCCGCCGCTCGCCCGACCACAGCAGCCTCATCCCCAACCACCGAGGCACCCGAACCCGGTCCGACTATCTCGTCCGGCAACGTCACCGTCGCCGGTTTGCTCGAGGCCGGAGCCGATCTCAGCAAACGAGGCCCCTACATCGAAACCTCAACCCTGCTCATATGGGATGAGGGAACCGACACGCTGACCACCGATCTCACCGTCGACGGCACCACGATCGCGGCCGGAACCACCGTCACCTCCTACTATTTTTCGTACTCGCCGGTCGACGACTCGTTGCTGGCCGCCGTGGTTGATCTGGGCCAACCCATCTTGGCCGTCGCCAGCGAGCCGAGCAGTTTGCGTGAAACTGACGACCTCGGCCCGGCGGACGTGACCTATGAA
>CALJMD010000138.1 GCA_937981915.1 uncultured Acidimicrobiales bacterium | reverse complement strand
GCCGACGTGGACGGCCACGGGTTCGCTCAGACTCCGGTGGCCGATGGGGCTGAGTTGGCAGCCGCCCTTGACCTACCGGTCGAGCTGTGGATCAAGAATGACACCGGAAACGTAGGCGGGTCGCACAAGTCTCGGCATCTGTTTGGCGTGGCAATTCACATGGTCATCGATAGTGCATTGGCCGCCAAGGCCGATCGGACCGAGCCTTCTGCCGATGGCTCTCCCCCAGCTCTGGCCATCGCCAGTTGCGGCAACGCCGCCATGGCCGCCGGTGTCGTGGCCGCCGCCATGAAACGCCATCTCCTGGTGTTCGTCCCCGAGTGGGCCGACGAGACCGTTGTGGCCCGCCTGGGCGATCTGGGGGCCGATGTACGCCGCTGCCCCCGAGTGGCCGGTGAGGCAGGAGATCCGGCCTATCTGCGGTTCTCCGAGGCCGCTGCGGAGGGGGCCCAGCCGTTCAGCGTGCAGGGCATCGATACCCCGGTGACCTTCGACGGAGGTCGCACCCTGGGCTGGGAGATGGCCGACCAGGCCGATGGCCTCGATGCAATGTTCATCCAAGTTGGTGGTGGCGCTCTGGCAACCGCCGTCTCCCGGGCGCTACCCGATACCAGACTGTTTCCGGTCCAGGCTGAAGGGTGCGCCCCGCTTGCCCGCGCCTGGGACCAGCTGTCTCCCGAGTTCAACTTCGACGCGGCCGCGGCCGACCCGCAGCGTTACATGTGGCCGTGGGACAATCCGCAGAGCGCGGCTGACGGCATTCTCGACGACATTACCTATGACTGGTTGCCGCTGTTGTCCGAAACCCGCCGCAGCGGAGGTCACCCGGTAGTGGCATCAGAATCGACGGTGGTATCGGTGCACGCCACAGCGACATCGGTTACCGGAATCCCAGCTACCGCCACGGCAACGGCCGGACTAGCCGGACTGGTCATGTTCGCTCCCCACCTGGATCAGATTGCCAGGTCCGACGGCCGGCCACCGCGGGTTGGCGTCTTCTTCACCGGCATTCAGCGGGGTTAGTCCACGCCGTAGCGGTCGAGGTAGTCTCGCATCGCCGCCAGCTGGGTGTCGTCCAGGTCGCCGTAATCCATGATGTCGTGCACGTCGACGATGGCAAAGGTGGCCATGTCGAATTCCTCGGCCAATGTTTGCAGCGCCGATTGTGGCTTCGCACCGGCACGATCCGGGCCGCGTTCTCTACGGTCGACCGATATCACCATGGCCACTACCTCGACGTCGGCAGCTGACTTGAGCACCGGAATCACGTCTCGTACCGCTGTACCGGCGGTGGTGATGTCCTCAATGATGACCACCCGATCCCCATCAGCCAGTTCATGGCCTACCAGCACCCCACCTTCGCCGTGGTCTTTAGCTTCTTTGCGGTTGAAGCAGTAGGCCACGTCGACCCCATCAGCGGCCAGGGCGGCCGCCGTCGTGACGGCTAGCGGGATGCCTTTGTAGGCGGGTCCGAACAGCACGTCGAAGTCGGTGCCGATGTTGTTACGGATGGCGTTGGCGTAGAAGCGTCCGAGCCGACCGATCTGGGCACCGGTGCGATACAGGCCGGTGTTGATGAAGTACGGGGTTTCACGCCCGCTCTTGGTGACAAACGAGCCGAACCGGAGGACCTCGGCGTCCATCATGAACTGGACGAACTCGGCCTTGGGGTCGGGGTTGGAACTGAGGCTGGATTCATCAGATGACATCGCGACACAGGCTACCCCGCCATCGTGAGCCCAAAACGGCCGATGGCCGGGAGCCTGGCTCCCGGCCATCAACGCGTTGTTTACTGAACTTGATTCACTGCACTACCGACACTCAGGCGAGTGTCGAGCAGGTCTTAGTCGTTGGAGTCGTCGCAGTAGAACGGTCCTTCAACCTCTTCGTCACACCCGAAGGTGAAGATCCAGAGACCGGTGTTGCGGTCGGATCCAAGGATGATCTGCTGGTCTTCGCCGTCAATATTGACGGTGTCGACATGCACGCCCCAGAAGTTGGAGCCGTCCTCAGCGATGAAGCGACCGACCTCGTGAACGTTCCACGAGTAGCTGCCTTCACCACGGGAGTTGTCGTGGAAGTGACCAGGACGGTATTCGATGGCTCGCATGCCCAGTGAATACCACGACACGAAGAACCTCGGACCCTGGGTGAACATCGGCTCGATGTCCTGGGTCGTCGGGTCGGGCTCGACGTTGTGCATGGTGAGGTCACCGAACTCTACGAAGTCCTCGCCGCCGAGTTCAGCCTCGAGGGTCTCAGCCGGGGCGTAGTAACCGATCTCACCAAGCTGACCGATAGAGGTGGTCGGCGTCGGACCGGGGAACTGATCCGGAACAGTGACGTTGCCGCCGGTGTTGTTCAAGATGCGCAGATAGCCCCAGCCGTCGAAGTCGAGGAATCCGACTTCAGTGGTCGAGCCGCCGGCCTTCATGATTTCACCGGTGCCGTATCCGACGAAGATCGAGGGAATAGCGGTTGGGTTGTCATCACGGGGGGCCATGGTCAAGATGGCATCGCCTCGGGCTTCGTCGTTGGCCACAATTGCACCGGCATAACCCTGGGCTTCGGCCGAGTCGACCTTGTCCTGGAAGAAGCAGGAACCACGCTGCATCAGAGCGATTTGGCCATCCGCAGTGGCGGCCGGAACCTCAGCTGGGGTACAGCCTTCGCCACCGGTCCACACAACATCACCGGCGAATCCATCAGTGGCGGCCGGACCGAAGTTGGCCCCACCGGCAGCATAGTTTTCGCCTTCGAAGCTGACAGCCAAACCGGCCGGGTCGAAGTCCTCGTCGCCGCCGACGATGATGTCGCCACCGGCGCCGAAGGTCGCGGCGTGAGCGTTGCCTTCATAGGGACGACCCAGTGGGTCGGTCTCCGGGAAGGCCGAGTCGCCAAGGAAGACAGGGTTGCGAGGATCAGTTACGTCGAGGGTGACGAAGCCAAAGTCCCAATACGGAACGACAGCAATGTCACGACCGTCAATGTTGTTGACCCAAACATCGTGGTTGAAGCCACCGGCAGAGTTGCCGGTCTCAAACTGGCCGTCGGAGAAACCTCCGGCGGCGAACCAGTCGAGAGCACCGGTGATACCCAGGAACTCAGGCTTCTTCGGGTCGCTGATGTCGACAAAGAAGGTGTCAAAGAAGTCGAAGGTGTCAGCGGTACCGATCAGGTAGGTGCTGCCATCGGCGCTGGTCCACGGGTAGGTGTTATGCACACCGCGGAAGTCCAAGAAGCTCTTGGCCAGTGGGGTTGGCCGCTCAGGGTTGGTGACATCCCACAGCGAGATACCGCCACGGCCCTTTTGAGTGGCAGCGCCGATAGGCGAGCGCCCAATTTCGCCCTTGTTGCCGTTGTCGTTGGCCCGGTTACAGTCGGCGACGTCGTCAACGCCGTCACCGTCTTTGTCGTTACCGGTGACCGGGCACGGCTTGTTGATGTTGAGATCTGATACAGCGCCGCCATTGGTTCCGGCACCACACGGCTCTT
>CALJMD010000137.1 GCA_937981915.1 uncultured Acidimicrobiales bacterium | reverse complement strand
AACCCCGACGACGAGTAATGGCATTGCAGTAGCCGCCCACACAGGTGAACAAAATTTCACTTTGGTGAAAGTTTGTTTCCTGTGATAGGTTCTTGTCGCTGCTTGGCCGGGGGGCACAAGTAGCGATAAGCCCAAACGACATTTGAAAAGGGGGAGCTACTCGTGTTAGCCCAAGAAACGGTTGACTTAACGTCGACCGTATTCACCGAGGCGTACTACTTCTTCACCGTGGCCTTGATGTGGCTGCTGCACTTCGGTTTCATGACCTATGAAGCCGGAGTGAGCCGTCGAAAGAACGTCATGGCCACCGCGATCAAGAACATCTTGACGATCGCAGTGGTTACGCCAGTCTTCTATTACCTCGGTTGGTGGGTCTACTTCTGCATGCAGGAAGGCCTACTGCCCACGACATCGGCCGACGGCAACCATCCCGGCAGCGGCCTGTATTTCTGCGGCGACGGCTACGGACTCCCATGGGACGGCTCAATGGGGCCAAATCTCGGTGACAACATCACCGCAGTGTTCTGGGCGGCGTTTGTACTGTTCTCCTGGACCACCGGTTCCATCATGTCCGGCTCGGTCATCGAGCGAATTCGCACCTCGGCCTACCTGTGGCTGACCGCTCTAATGGGCGGCATCATTTGGGTGATCGCCGCCGCCTGGGGTTGGAGCTACGGCGGCTGGTTGACGCTGCACTTCGGCTACCACGACTTCGCCGCCTCCGGCCTGGTCCACGGCGTCGCAGGTATCTTCACTCTCGGTGTGCTGTTCAACCTCGGACCACGAATAGGAAGATACGACCGCAACGGAAACGCCCGGTCGTTTAAACCTCACAACCTGCACATGACGCTGCAGGGGCTGATGTTGATCTTCACCGGCTTCTACGCCTTCTACGCCGCGTGCCTGGCTATTACCGCCAACTCAGTGCCCGGCTGGGCCAACATCTACCTCAGCCCAGCCACGCTCGGTGCGATCACGTTGACCATCACCATGGGCTTCGCCGGCGGTTTCGCAGGCGGCTACTTCTTCTCCAAACGAGATCCGTTCTGGACCATCTCCGGCGGCCTCGCCGGTGTGGTTGCGGTCTCCTCCGGAGCAGACGTCTACTCCCCCAACCTGGTGTTCATTCTGGCCTTCCTTATGGCTGGATTCGCCTTCTATGTCGGCACCTACCTGGAACAGAAGATGCGGGTGGACGACGCGGTTGGGGCGGTGGCCGTTCACGGTTTCACCGGCTTTATGGGTCCAATCCTGCTCGGCATCTTCGCCTCCGGCTACCCAACCGGACCCAGCGGAACCGAGACAAACCTACTCGGCCAAGTGGTCGGTGTTGCCGCCATGTTCCCGCTGGCGTTCCTCAGCGGTTACGTCGCCTCGTACATCCTGAAGAAGCTCAACATCTTGCGGGTACCGCCAGCGGTTGAACTTGAAGGCCTGGACGTGGCCGAATACGGCGAAGACTTCTTCCCCGAACATGGCCAGCGAGGCGAAATGATGGTGGAGGCTGACGGCACCGACGTTGAAGCCGAAGCGATCCTACGGCAAGCAATGGCCGACATCATGGCCACATCAAACGGAGAGACAATCGATCTGACAAAGGAGGATGCCGGCGATGGACACGTTTCCGTATGAATCATGGGACGAGGCAATAGCAGCCGCTGACGGCACAACCGGTTACTTCACCTGGGCCAACGGACCCGGCTCAGTGGTGCTGGCCATCTTGGGCATTGCCCTGGCCACACTGTGGATGATCTGGTTGACCCGCAACGAAACCCAGCATCTGGCCCACTGCTCCAGCAAGCTCGACGAAAAGTGGGGTATCTGACATGGCAGGCAAACAAATCGAATTTCCCAAGAATCAGACCCACGACAAGGGCTTTGAACGAGCCATGATCCTCTTCTCGATCGCCTGCATCGTGTTTGTGATCATTGCCGTCAACACCGTCTCCGGAGGCACCATCAGCTAGCAACCATTAGGTTGCTGCAACCCGACAGGGTTGCCTGTATGCGTCTCCGAGTTAAGGGGGAGTTCGGCCCGGGCCAAGTTGAGATGGCTCGGGTCGAACCGCGTCTACGCCCCTGCCCAGGCGATACCCTCGCCCCATGCTCTGGGCGGCCTTTATCTTGTCGGCGATGGCCGATTGGTGGGCGGTGGCCACGGACCGTACGAAGATCGAACAGATCTTCAAACCACTGACGCTGCTCTTATTGTTACTGATCGCAGGTACCGCCTCGTTCGACCCGCCACCAGTCAAACCGGCCCTCATGGCGGGCCTGACCTTCGGGCTCCTCGGCGATGTCTTTCTGTTGAGGACCGTTAACCGGTTCAAGTCGGGACTCGTCTCGTTCCTCATCGGGCATCTTGCTTACATCGTGGCACTGGTCGCTGCTCTCTCGGACTCCGGCTCCGACTCCAACAACGCGAACAGGGTTTGGGCCATCGGCGCAGTCCTGGCAGTCATCGCACTGTTGGGCCTAGCCCGTCTCCCACCATTGTTTGCCGCTCTCGGTCGAGACCACCCCAAGCTGACGATCCCGGTAGCCGTGTACGCCATTGCGATCGCGGTCATGGTCGGACTCGCAGTAGCATCCGGGCGACCGCTGACGGCCCTCGGCTCAGTTCTGTTCGCCGGGTCGGATCGTCTGCTGGCCGAAGATCGTTTCGTTCGGCCGATACCGACAACACGATGGCTGG
>CALJMD010000136.1 GCA_937981915.1 uncultured Acidimicrobiales bacterium | reverse complement strand
CTTCGGCTTCGATGATGGCCCAGGCCCGACCGGAACGAGCAGGTGAAAGCGACACGCCGATCTTGCCCAGCGTGCCGTCAGGTAGGCCCTTGAACCGGCCGGTGGTGGTGGCATCGTCGCCTTCGCCGGTTGTGGTGCCGGCCATGGATTCCCAGGTGTCGCCGCCATCGAACGAGCGCCACAGGCCGCAGTCCGGGCCGCCGGAGTCGATCGACCAGAAGGTCCGCCGGGTCTGCCACATTGACGCCATCAGAATGCGAGGGTTGTTGGGGTCGATGGTGACGTCGATGGCGCCGGCCCGGTCGGAAACGTGCAGCACCTGTTCCCAGTTTTGACCGCCGTCGGTTGAGCGATACAAGCCACGCTCGGCCGAGTCTTTGAAGGCGTGGCCCAGCACCGCCACATACACGGTGTCGGGGTCGGTGGGGTGCACCACCACTTCGCCAATGTGGCGACTGTCGCCGAGACCAATGTGGGCCCACGATCGTCCGGCGTCAGTGGAGCGGTACATGCCGTCGCCGTGGGTGACGTCGATGCGGATGGTGGCTTCACCCATGCCGGCGTAGATGACATTGCCGTCCGAGGGGGCCACCCGCAACGCGCCGACGGAGCCCGAGGCCATAAAGTCGTCGGACACATTCTCCCAGTACAGGCCGGCGTCGGTGGTCTTCCAGACGCCACCGGCTACTGCACCGTGATAGAACACCGCTTGGTCGGTGGGATCGGCGGCCACAGCCACCGCACGGCCACCCCGGGTGGGGCCGATGCAACGGTAAGAGATCTGGGTGAGCAGCTTTGGATCGACGGTTGTCATCCCCACAAGCTAGTACTCGGTTGGATCATCGGTCGAGACGGGATCGCTACTAAGTATGTGGTTTGCTGCGGCTGCTAGTCGGGCGACTGGTTGATCGGCTTTCGCACGCTGTCCAGGCCGGTGATCAATGCGTCGATGATCGCTTCAAGTTGGTCGACGGGCACGTCGTCGTGCAGCGACCGTAGCGAGCTCGTTCGTTGCGCCCGGCTCAGTTTTGCGATCTTCTCTCCAGTGTCAGTGAGGACGGCCACTACCGCCCGCCGGTCGTTGGGTCGCCGTTCTCGGACGACGTAGCCTCGTCTCTCGAGCCGGTCGAGGCGAGCGCTAGCCGTGGCCACTGACGAGGAGCGTTGAGCGGCCAGCTGGCCGACTCGCAGTGGTCCTTCGCTCAGCAGCATCCGCAGCACTTGCAGGTCTTCGGCCGATCCGACGCCGAGAGCGGCAGCCGAGAGACGGTCGTGGCGGTTCAGCTCCCGTTGCAGGCCGGCAAGCATGGCGTTCAGCTTTTTGGCCTCGGAGTTGTTCATGATTTGAATGCTAGGTAGCCGATGGTCGAATCGTACGTTTTCGGTAAATTCTCGTATTGCGATAGTCAAAGAATTTGATAAGTTGAGTCGACGTTCCGCCGGGGTCGCCCGGCCTACTTGCCGAAAGGGTGCACGTGTTCACGATCTCCACCGACTTGTCTGCTCTCACTCGATGGATCCCAGCCGTCCAAACCGAACCGATGGTGCGACGGCTGCAAGGAGTGCTCGACAGTCCGGGACCCTACGCCTCGGTCTACTTATCAACCAGGGGCCAGCCGGACGCGTGGGGTCGAACGTTCGCAGAGCGTTTGGTCAAGGCAAGGCAGGTACTGGCCGCCACAGGGGCGCCGGCGACAGTGGTGGATCAGGTCCAGTGCGCGTTGCAGAGGAAGATTCCGGACTGGGCCGCGTCAGTCGCCGTAGTGGCTGCGCCCGGCGGTGTGCTTCTTGTCGAACATGATTACCGTCCTCCCACCCGTCCTATGGCGGCATGGGCGCCGATTCCGACCTTTGATCAAGTGTTGGAGTGGGGCCAACGGCGAATCTCAACGCTGATCGTCGAGCTGGACGCCGACCTGGCTACTGTCGCCAGCTATGCGGTGCCCGGGTTCGACCGCAGTTTGTCCGTTCGGCACATCCCCGATGACATGGCCATGGTGCTCGGAAACTTGGTTGGCCGATCAAAAGCGGAGCTGCTGGTTGTCTCAGGCTCAAGTGACGAAGTAGTTCCCACTGTGGCAGCCTTGAAGCGGTACGTCGGCGATAGGTGTCGAGTCGTTGGCGAGGACCGCTTCACCGACCGTGGCGAATTGGCGCAGGCCGTTCTGCGGCATGTGGGCCTCGTGTCGGCCGAGAACACACTGACGTGCCTACGGGAACACCGCCTCCTGTCGGCGATGGAACTCGCTGTTGAAGGTGTGGCCGAGACGGTGTCAGCTCTACGGTCCGGGCTGGCTGAGTCGCTGATAGTCAGCGAGTCGGCCTGGTCGGACCAGATTATTTGGGTCGGGGAGCGAAGCGACCAGATCAGCCTGACCCCTACCGATTACACGCCTCTCCAGGTCCGGTTGCCTGATGGCCTTATTCGCTCCGCGGTGCTTCAACGCGTTCCAGTTGAGATCCGCTGGGCGTTTGGTTCCATACAGCCCAGAGATGGCCTGGCTGCCACTGTGCGAGACGACCAGAAAGCACTTGCGGACCTGCATCAACAGTTGAACAGTCTTCCAATAGGTCAATTGTCTGACAATCTACGAGCATCATTAAGCTAATTCAACAAGATTATATATTGATCTTTAACAATCGATACTCTTCTATTTACTAGTCGCTTATTGACCATATATAGGTACATGGATTGCTTGATCTATTAGGTTCCCATTAGTACAGTACTAACTGTAAGTCGAAGTCTGTTTTGAGAATATGTATGCCCGCTTAACTTCACGGGCTACAAATCCGCCGCCCCTCAGCCTCCAGACTGCAGGTTATCTGCCTTGAAAAGTGAAATCGAAGACCCTGCCGTTGTGCCTGTGCCCGAAGGCGTCGCCGATGGTTGCATCGTGGGCATCGGAACGAGCGCTGGCGGGCTCGAGGCACTGCAAGTGTTCTTCGGCAACGTGCCGCCCCGGTGTCCGCATTCCTTCGTCGTGGTCCAGCACCTGTCGTCCGATCACAAAAGTCTGATGGCTGACTTGCTCCAGAAAAGCACTGCGCTTTCGGTTCAGCAGGCAACCGACGGAATGAAAATTGAACCCGGCTCGGTCTATCTCATTCCGCCAAAGCACAATCTGGAAATAGACCAAGGTGTCCTCTCGTTGAGCGACAAGCCTCCCGGGAAAGAACTCAACCTCCCGATCGACATCTTCTTCAGATCGTTGGCGCAGGTGCAGGAGAGCCGGGCCATTGGTGTCGTCTTGACCGGCACCGGTAGCGACGGCACCAGAGGGGTTCGGGCGATTAAGGACGTCGGCGGAATGACTATGGTTCAGGACCCGAACCAAGCAGCCTTTGACGGCATGCCGGTGAGCGCTATCAACACCGGCGTGATCGATTACGTATTGCCTGTCGAAGATATGCCGTCAGAGATTCAGTCGTTCATTGATATGCCGCTGGAGCTTGAGGGAGTCAGCAACTCAATTGAGCATGATTCGGAGCTGCTGGCCCTGGTGATTTCGCGAGTCAAGTCCGTGACGGATCTCGACTTCAACCTCTATAAACGTCCCACACTTGTCCGCCGAATTCGACGGCGAATGGGCATCACGAAATGCAAGACACTCGATAAGTATCTCAAGTTGCTGCACGACGACGGTCGTGAGGTGGAGGTGCTGGCCCGCGAATGTCTAATCGGGGTCACCAGGTTCTTCCGAGACGAAGACGCGTGGGAGACGCTGACCACGCAGGTCTTGGCCCCCCTGGTTCGGGCCCGGGCCGCCAATGGCTCAGAGGAAGGCATCCGCATCTGGAGCGTGGGCTGTAGCACCGGTGAAGAGGTCTACACCGTCGGGATCCTGCTGCTGGAGGAGATGGCCCGCCAAGGCGTCGAACTGCCGGTCAAGATATTCGGGACTGACATTTCCGAGCAGTTTCTGGCCATAGCGAGCAAGGGTGTCTACCCCGAAAGTATCGTCGCCGACGTCGCCACCGACAGGCTGGCCAGGTACTTCGTGAAACGTGGAACCGACTATCACGTCACTGCCGCCCTCCGATCGACGGCCATCTTCTCCCCGCACAATGTGATTCGGGACCCGCCGTTCAAGGACTTGGACGTCGTTATCTGTCGGAACATGCTGATCTATCTGCAGCGGGCGGCACAGCTGCGGGCCATCAACTCCCTGCACTACGCCCTACGTCTCAACGGCACGATGATGCTTGGACCCAGTGAGCACATTGGTGACTTCAAGGTGTCTCTTCGGGCCACCGACGCCAAGGCTCGCCTGTACCAGAACCAAACTCCAAGCCGAGGTTTCGGTTTCGGCGTGATGAGCGAACCGGATCCGACATCGTCGGTTCGGCCCCGGCAGGTCACCCGTCCAAATCCGCTCGGAGCGAGAAGCGCCGAAGTTCTGGGCGAAGCTATCACCGAGGGGTTGGGCATCGCTGCGGTGTTCGTCGATGACGGGTTCGACATCCTGCACGCCATCGGAGAGATTCGGTTGTTCGCCGAGTTACCTCAAGAAGGCTTCACATCGAATCTGCTCAAACTGCTGGATCGGAGCCTTTCCGCCGCGGTTAGCACAGCGGTACGAAAGGCGAAGCTTGAAGCATCTGAAGTCGTGTACCGCGATGTTCGCCTCACCCGGGAAGGGGAGGCGACCAAGATCGACGTAATGGTTCGCCCGTTCAGCCTGGAAGGTCCGGACTGGCGTCAGTGCTTTGCCGTGATCTTCGTTCCAGGGTCGGATGACGAAATTTCTGTGCCGGTCATCACCCTTGACCACGGGGTGGATGCCGTCGGTAGCCGCGTCGTCGAGATGGAGCAGGAGCTCAAAGACACCAGGGAGAGCCTGCAAGCTGCGATCGAGGAGCTGGAGACGACCAACGAGGAGTTGCAGGCCAGCAACGAGGAGTTGATGGCCGCCAACGAAGAGCTGCAGAGCACCAATGAAGAACTGCAGAGCATGAACGAAGAGCTCCATACGGTCAACTCGGAGCACCAACAGAAGATCACCGACCTGGCTGAACTCAACGGCGACATGGACAACCTCTTGCGGAGCACCGAGATCGGCACCATCTTTCTTGACGCCGATATGAGGATCCGGAAGTTCACGCCGGTCATTCAAGAGCAGTTCAATCTTCGTGGGAGCGATGTCGGCCGACCGCTCGCCCACTTCGCCAGCACCTTCTCGTCAAGCGACAACGACAAGCTCTTAAGCGAAGCCGTCAACGTTCTCGAATCGGGGACGACCGCCGATGTTCAGATACCTTCGGGCCATGATCGAACGGAGCTGGTGAAGCTGGCCCCGTTCAAGAACGAAACCGGCGGGACGGACGGGGTCGTCATGAGCTTCGTCGACGTCACCGAGCTGAAGCAGACCCAAGACCAATACGCCCGGCAGAGCGATATGTTCCAGCAGGTTCTTGATGGGGCCATGGCCGGTTACTGGGAATTTCGGCCTGCCAGCAACGATTTCTACATGAGTCCATCGTTCAAGGCGATGCTAGGTCGTAGCGACGATGAAATCGGCAACACCTTGGAGGGGATGCGTCAGTTGGTTCACCCTGACGACCTCGCCATGGTGGACGCCGAGCTGGATCGGCTCCTCGCCGTTGACGAAGATGGCCGTCCGACCGGCTTGGCTGGCGACCTGTATGAAATGGAGACCCGGTTTCATCACGTCGACGGTTCGGTGGTGTGGATGTGGTGTAGGGGCAACTTGGTAGCCGATGACGACGGATCGATGAGAGCGACCGGTTGCTACGTTGACGTGACCGAGCTGAAGCTCATCGAGGCCGACCTGCTTCGTAGCAACGATGAGCTCAAACAGTTCGCCTATCTGACGTCACACGACCTTCAGGAACCGCTGCGAACGGTTTCAAACTTTGTAGAGGTGCTGGAGAAGCGGTATAGCCAGAATCTCGATGACGCCGGACGGCAATATCTGGGCATTGTCATGCAGGCCACCCACCGAATGCAAAATCTCATCCGCGGCATCCTCGACTACTCGAGAATCGGCCGGGAGGTGGCCGAGGAGGTTGTCGACGTCGGCTCCGTTATCGAGTCGGTAATCGACGACCTGGACAGCTCAATTCAAGAAGCTGGTGCTGATATTGATGTCAATCCCATGCCCAAAGTGGTCGGCTACGAGTCCGAATTGCGCATGTTGTTCTCCAATCTCATCTCCAACGCAATCAAGTTTCGACGACCAGATGTACCTCCGGTCATCAAGATCAACGTAAAGCGCATCGATGAGGCGTGTTGGAGATTCTCCGTAATCGACAACGGGATTGGGATTGAGAGAGAACATCGCGAGCGGATCTTCGAGATCTTCAATCGCCTGCATACCAAAGACGAATTCGAGGGAGCGGGTATCGGATTGGCTCATGCTCGCAAAATTGTCGAGCTCCATGGCGGCACGATCTCTATCGAGTCCGAATACGGAGCAGGAAGCACCGTCCACTTTGAGCTAGCACTGGGATGATTTGTGCATGACGGTCCGAGCACCATCCCCGGAGGTTGAAGTCACAGAACACTGTTCTGATAGCAGATGTGATGACAACAAGACTCTGACTGTTCTGCTAGTCGATGACAATAGCGCCGACAATCTTTACCATCGTCTGATTCTTGAAGAAGAGATTGAGGACGTAGTGGTAGTCGAGTTGCCTAGCGGTCCTGCGGCGATTTCTTACCTAGTAGACGCCGTGAAAGAGGGATCTACGCCGCATCTCCTTCTACTTGATCTCAACATGCCGGGCATGACAGGGTGGGACTTCCTCAATTTTGTGACGGGAGGACTGATGGAGTCTTGTGCGGATCTCCAAGTAGTGGTGTTGTCGACTACCGAAAATCCGGACGATATCGAGCGGGCCTGCGCCTACACCAATGTGGAGTCATTCATGGCGAAGCCGCTGGACGCTCGACGGGTTAGACGCCTTCTCGATGGCTTGCCCGGCGCCCGCTGTCGCCTCAGTCGAGACTCTCACCGCGACCCGACGGATCGTGGGGGAGATCCAGCTCTTCGAGAAGAAAGTCCTCAAGATCGGAAGTGAGGTCGGGGCCCAGCAGAACAGCGTTGCTACGCCCATCGGACAGGAGGTGGTCGTGGTCCTCGTAGGGCTGACGCTCGCTGGCCACCTTCACCAGACGATGGATGAAGTTCACCATTCCGCCAAAGTCAGGCGGTTTTGTTTCGAAGCGCCTGGCGCCCAAATCCAAGCTCAGTGTCGCGTCGGCTTGTCGAGAAGAGGTGCTGAAGACCAGAACTGGTATCTGCCAGAACACCGGGTGAGCCTGAAGCCTGTCTAACGTGCGATGGCCATCGAGCCGGGGCATCCGAAGATCAAGAACGATCAGATCGGGAAGGTCTTCGAGATCATTGATCAATGACAGCATCATCATGAGATCGCTGCCGTCATCGACGAACCGGAAGTCAATAGGATGGCCAGCTTCTTCTGCGGCCATGACCGTCAGCAGCTGATCGTTTCGATCATCGTCAGCCATGACGATCTTGAGCGCTCGATCGTTGGTGCTCAGGACGTTGTTGCAGGCACGATGTTGGGAATGAGTCATCGACAACACGGGAAATTCTCCTCACGGGTCTCGCGTGAAATTGCGGCGGGTGACTCCCCCAGTTATGGGCCCTTACGGGACTGTACTGCAATTAGTCCTACGGTCACGCTTCGTGTCGTTACGTTCACGTTAAGAAGTATTCTGGCTCAAGTGTCAACGCAGTTGAGGTTCTGCTTCTGGCATTGCGACGGTCGAAAGAATCTCATCAAGATCGTGAATAGTCAGCGGTTTGCGAAAGTAGGCCTTAACGATGTCGTTGGCTGTTGCTCGTTGTAGGTGCAAATCTGGAAGAGAAACCGTGGTCATCATCACTGTCTTTGGCATTGCGGACTGATCTATATTGCGTTGCAGGAGTCGTAAAGCTTCGAAGCCAGACATGTCAGGTGTTTTGATGTCCAGGATGAGGAGATCTACTATCTCGTCTTCTTGTTTGCTGGAGGCGCATGTACTGATAAATCGAATTGCCTTCGCCGGATCGGCGAATGAGTAGCATCGCCCAAAGCGACCAGTCTTAGCGATCAGCCGCCGGAGTAGGCGCAACTGAACCGCATCATCTTCCACAACGACCACCGTTGGTCGTTTACTCTTGCCGACGGACATTTCCTGCGTCTCTCCTAATCGCTGGGCGTAGCGATTGCGTATTGTAAGAAAGGATTGAGCGCTATTGCAAGCGATGGCTTTCGATGGCGACACCCTCCGGCTTGTTGGGGCCAGTTTGGGTGGCGTTTGGATGGCACAAATCAGCTAAACAAGTAGACTGTCGGCTTCGCCGCACGCCGCTCCGCCGCATCGTCGCCGACAAGCTCTTTGCCTTTGTTTTTGCCTTCGACGTCTACCGTCGAGCTCGTGCCGCTACCGCCCAAGAAGAAGGACTATTGGATATGAGCGAAGTCAGCGAGCCGGTTGGTGTTTGTGGTGTCGGTGCTTCGGCCGGTGGGGTTGAGCCATTGGTTGAGCTGATCGGGAGCCTTCCCGCCGACTGTGGGTTTGCCATTGTGGTCGTTCAGCACCTGTCACCGAACCACGAGAGCATGATGTCGGCGCTTTTGCAGCGCCGCGCCGCCATGCCGGTTCGACAGGTCGTCGACGACGATGAGCTTCAGCCGGGGCACGTCTACGTGCTCGGGCCGGGAGACGAAGTCACCCTTGGTAACGGTCACCTGCGGGTTAAAGACCGCCCCGTGCTACTCGAAGGCAGTCGTTCGCCTCACCCAATTGATCTGTTTTTCAAGTCGCTGGCCAAGCGCGGCTCGCGAGCCTGCGCCATCGTCCTTTCGGGGACCGGTAGCGATGGAGCGGAAGGGATCAAGGCCGTCCGTCAAACCGGAGGGCTGACGCTGGCCCAAGACGACTCTGCTCTCTTCGCTGACATGCCACGAGCTGCGCTCGATTCCGGTTTCCTTGACGCAATCGGCGACCCGGCTGAGCTGGCGCAGCATGTCGTGTCGTTCATGGCCGGTGAAGAACGCCCGGAGGTCGGAAGCCACTTCGAGCCGGTGGAACGCGAAATCCTGACCGAGCTGGAAGCGGCCACAGGGGTCAGCTTCGAGGACTACAAACGGGGCACTATTCACCGCCGGCTTGAACAAGAAGTTCAGCGCCTTGGCCTTGACTCTCTTGGTGCACTTGGACGCCGGCTGCAGACCAGTCCGTCAGACTGTGCAGATGTAGCCCGTCAGCTTCTCATCGGTGTCACAACGTTCTTCCGCAATCCGATGGTCTTCGGCGAGCTGGCCGACACAGCGGTCGATCCGCTGTTGATTCAGGCTGACAAGGAGAACCGAGCGGTACGAGTCTGGACCGCAGGTTGTGCCACCGGGCAAGAAGCCTATTCAATCGCCATGATCTTGCTCGAGGCCAAACAACGACTCGGGTTGGACGTGCCCATCAAGGTTTTCGCCACTGACGTCCATGACGGCTTCTTGGCCTTGGCCAGAGAGGGCACGTACACCGAGGACCAGATGACTGAGGTCGACCCTGAACGTCGGACTGAGTTCTTCACCGCAACGGCGGATGGATGGCGGGTAACGCCTGAACTGCGCGGCGTCGTGGCCTTCTCTCAACACAACCTGCTCAGCGATGCGCCGTTCACCCGGATCGATCTGATGGTGTGTCGGAACACCCTGATCTACTTCACACGGAATGCCCAAATGAATGCCATGTGGGCCTTCGGCTTTGCTCTCCGGCAGGGGGGCATTCTGATGTTGGGCGACAGCGAAATGCTGGGATCAGCGGTTTCGGACTTTGTCGAGCTGTCGTCGCCCGGTTGCTTGTTCCGCAAAGTTGACGATCAGGTCACGTCCAGTCTTCGCCGCAGCCGCGGCCCGTTGGACATCAGGTTGGCGCCACCAAGAATCCCAAGGCCTGTTCTACCTGTCGGCGCTCGACCGTCAATGGCTTCGAGAGCACCACTACCGACGCAGAAGGTGACCATCGACGCTCATGAACTCATGGCCAAGGAGCTAGGAATCGGCGGCCTTGTGTTCAACGAGTCGCGTGAGTTGACCAGAATCATTGGTTCCGGAGTTGATTGGCTTCGATTTGCTGCCGGTCCGGCGCCAACCGATGGGATCGCCCTCGTTGAGGACCCCATCTTGCGTGGCGGCGTGGAGTCGATTCTCCACCAGATGGCCAACGGCGATGTCTCCCCCGTACAGCCGATCACGGTGACGGTGCAGGGAAAGCGGGAACGCCTCGTCCTGCGCGGAGGGAGAGTACCCGGGAAGATTTCCAATAACACGTTGGTGTATGCCTCCCCTGTACACATCCAGGCCGACCCTGTCGGCGAGGAATCCGAGACTGGCGGGCCAGAATCGGTTGACGGTCCGTCATCCATCGAAAGGGTTGAGTGGCTGGAAAAAGAACTGGCCATGGCCCGCGAACAGCTCCACACCATGTTGGAGCAGCGAGACTCCTCGCTAGCCGACCTTGCTGCCACCAATGAGGAACTCGTGGTGTCGAATGAGGAGCTGCAGACCAGCATTGAAGAGCTCTCGTCAGTGAACGAGGAGCTACGAACCATGGCCGACGAGAACGAGGCAAGGCTCACTGAAGTCTTGGAGCTCGGGTCGGACCTCGAACAGATTCTCGACGCCATCGACATCGGTATTATTCTGCTCAATGCCGACTTGACCATCCGGCGATACTCCGAACCGTCGAGCCGATACTTCCATCTGGTTCGAACCGATCTTGGTCGGCCTTTCAGCCACATTCGTCCCGATTTCGATGTCGGCGGCCTGGCTGACGCCGTCAACAAGGCCGTCGTGAGCGGAGTGGCGACGTCGCTGCGATCCGACACCACACGGGATGAAACGAGGACGTTGCTGATAAACGTACGTCCCTATCACATTGCCAGAGGGGAGTTGGGGTGTTCGATCACGGTCGCCGACGTCACGACAAGCCAGTTTCGAGAACTCGAGAAGACGAC
>CALJMD010000135.1 GCA_937981915.1 uncultured Acidimicrobiales bacterium | reverse complement strand
ATGTCGTTGCTAGGACTTCTTGCCCGCCGAACGAATCCCCTCATACAAAAGCAATTCGGAGACCCACTCAACGAATGCCACACGCCGAGGGCAAGCCTAGTACTGCCGGGTAACAATGTTCAAACGTCAACACGCATATCTGCGCGACGAATCGCCTAGTCAACAATCAACACGGAATGAGATTTGGAACGCCGCCTTACTCTTCAGAGCGATAGGCCGACGGAGACGGCTTAAGCGGACGTGCGTACCACAGAGGGCGACGCAGACCATTGGATGGGGGTCGAGTCTTGTCCATCCACTCCAGATAGGCCTCTCGGGCTTTGTCGGTGTCGACCACCACGTCGCCGTAGCTGTCCCCAGACTCAGCCGGGCCAACAGTGACCCGCTGGTGCCAGCACTGCATTCCCGAGATGGGGTCGGGCTGGACACAGAAGGTGGCGTTTTGGTGCACGCCGGTGTCGGTCCACCAAATGCGGCCCGTGTCAGCGTCATCAGAGTTGTACGGCTCATTGCCGTGATCTCGCTTCAGCTTCCACGTGGTGCCGTCACTGGCGATCTCGAACTTGCCGGCCCCCCATGAGCGGGCCTTGTCCTCGTCGAGGCGCCACCGGCCCATATGGTGCGACGCGGCGACCACACCGGGACGAATACCTTCGGTGCGCCATGAACCGATAACGAAGTGGCCAATTCGAGTCGAGACTCGGATCAGGCCGTTCTCCTCGATACCCAGCTTCTCGGCGTCCTCGGGATGAATCCACAGCGGATGACGGTGGCTGATCTCATTCAACCACTTGGAGTTCGCTGAGCGGGTGTGAATCAGCGTCGGGATGCGGAAGGTGGGCAACAGGATGCGCTCGTTGCCCGCCATGTCGATGTCCTCCCAATGCACGTGAGAGGGAATCCACTTCGGTGTGGCGTACTCGGGCCAGCCCCATTCGGCCAACGTCTCGGAGTACAGCTCCAACTTCTTCGACGGCGTCGGAAAGCCCTCTCGGGCCTCGCCACCGACCTCGACCGCCGGTGACCCGTCACCAAGTGGTGACAGCGTCAGGTCGTCCAAGGTGGACATGTCCCCATCCCAGGTGCCGGGTGTCCCGGGCTTGCGATACACGCCAGTGTCGTCCTTGACACAACCATCGATGGCGTCGTCATCGACCACGTTCTCATAGGGCTCGTAGGGATCGGTTGGGACACCGAAGGCCGAGCGATCCCGCATGTACTCCAGCGGAGTTTGGCCGACCGCGGCGGCCGCATCAGGCAGACCCGGGATCTTCTCGGCGAACATCTTGGCGTAGTACTCGTCGATCGAGATCGGCGTGCCGGGGCGTTCCGGGGACTCGAACCACTTGCGGATCCCGAGCGAACCGTCGGGGTCGATGCGCCACGACAAGTCGATCCAGAACTCGTTTTCCTCCCACACCTCGCCCGGGTTGTGCTCGTGGCTGCGAGTGTCGGGATCAAGCTTCTCACCCTTGCGGGCAGCCTTGATTTCGGCATATCGACGGAACACCGACTGACGGAATCCGATCCAACGACCGGCGTGAGTCTCATAGCTGTGAACGTCGTGGCGCTCAGCGGAAACGCCCATTGGAAGTACATAATCGGCGAACCAGGCGGTTTCCGACCAGGTCGGCGTCAACGCCACATGGCAGTTCACCATTGACTCGTCGGTCAACGCTTCCAGCCACGTGAAGCCGTCGGGGTTGGTCCAGATTGGGTTGTAGACCCGGGAGAAGTAAACGTCCAGCTTGCCTCGACCTTCCTTGAGAAAGTGCGGCAAGAGAATCGACATCTCGTGGTAGGAAAGCGGGAACTCTTTCGGCCACTCCAAGTGATTCCACTTGGTGATGTTCGGCGCGCCCAGCGGGGCCGGCGACTTGAACTTGTTCATGCCGTTTCCGGCGGTTCCACCCTTGGTGGCCACCGACCCGGTCAACACGTTCAAGAAGAACAAACAGCGAGCCACCTGCCAGCCACCGAAGTTACCGGCACCGGCCGAACGCCAATTGTGAGAAGCGAACTGGGTGGGGTGACGTCCGATGATGTCGGCGATCTCGGCGATAACCGAGGCTTCCACCCCGGTCTTCTGCTCCGCAGCTTCGAGGGTGTACTCGGCGTATTCGTCCAGCAGGGCGGTTCGGACCGACGCGAACTCTACGGGCAGGTCGGGACGCTTCTTTTCAAGGTAGGTCTGCCAGTTGGTCCACCGCTCCATAAATTCGGCGTTCCAGGTTTCGGCTTCGATCAGCTGGCGGGCGATAGCCAGGCACAGGAACGGCTCGGTTCCCGGCCAGGTCGACAACCAGTAGTCGGCCTTGGCTCCCGTGTTGGACAGCCGAGTGTCAACGGCGATGATCTTGGCCCCGTTGGCTTGGGCTTCCATGATCCGCTGAGCGTGCGGGTTGAAGTAATGCCCGGACTCCAGGTGGGCCGAGATCAAGAAGATGACTTTGGCGTTGGCGAAGTCCGAGGACGGGCGATCGTGGCCCATCCACGACTGATAACCAATTCGAGCATTGGACGAGCAAATGTTGGTGTGGGAGTTGTGACCGTCCACGCCCCACGCCTTCAACACCCGGTCGGTGTAGCCGTCCTCGCCCGGTCGGCCGACGTGATACATGATCTCGTTGTGCCGATCCTCGGCCATGGCGGTTCGCATACGATCGGCGATTTCGTCCAACGCCTGATCCCAGCTGATGCGCTCCCACTGACCCGAACCACGGTTACCCACCCGCTTCATCGGGTAGAGGATGCGCTCTGGATCGTGGATCTGATTGAGGGTGGCCGGACCCTTGGCGCAGTTGCGACCGCGGCTGGCCGGATGCTCGGGGTTGCCCTCGATCTTGGTGATCTCGTCGGTTTCCTGATCGAAGTAGGCCACCAGCCCGCAACCGGCTTCACAGTTGAAGCAGGTGGTCGGCACCAAGGTGTACTTCCGCTCCACCTTGTCCGGCCAGGCTTTGGCGTCGAGCTCACGCCAGTCATGCCAGTCTTCATGGGGCGGGTAGTTGCGTAGATCGGTCACT
>CALJMD010000134.1 GCA_937981915.1 uncultured Acidimicrobiales bacterium | reverse complement strand
TCCTCTTCGGCCAGTGCCCGGAGGCGGCTGGTGGCGTAGACGTAGGCGGCGGTGATGGTGTTGTTCATGTGGGCTGACTCCTTGATTGGTTTCCCTCGAAATGCGAATCGAGCGACTGGGGAACAGGGTTCGATCCGCTTGCTAGGCATCATGCGCTGAGTAGCCGGAGCAGCAATCCCCCAAATGAGGTAAAGCCGGTGTCGTCGGAAGATTTACCTACGGACATGCGACATGGAGGTTTATACGGTTAACGCAGACCCCGCTGGGTCCGTGGTGCCGTTCAGTTGAAAGCACTCGGACTCAACCGCCTTCGGGGCCGAATAGAGGGGACCGCCGCCCGTGATTGAGCTCAACAGCTCTGCCTACTCGACTGCGACCGCTGGGCTCGCCGCGCCTCCTGAGAGGAGGCGGCACTGGTCGCAGGTGGGGTCGGCCCAGCCTGCAAGTGCCGGAAACGAGCTTCGTTTGCGGCACCCGTTCAGCCTCCCGTTCCTCGGGTTTGCCGTCGCGCTGGTCGGGACGGCAGCCGCCACGTATCTGCAACCGGGTGCAACCTCAGCTGTCACCTCCAACGATCTCACGTTGATCAGCCGGCTTGGCACCATAGGTTCAACGGTCTTCGCCCTTGCTGCCTGTGCGATCTTGTACCGGGCGGTCACCACCCGGTCGCTGGCCATGGTCCCGATCGCCATGCTGCTCATCGGTCCCGGGGCCTGGTGGAACTGGGGGTTGTTCTCCGATGGTCAGCCATCGCCAGCCGCCTTGTCCCAATCGGTGACGCTGCTCGTCATCATCAGCGCCGTCGCCATTGCCGGATGTTTGCTTCTCGAGGCGTCCCGGAACGCTCGGTGGTTGGGCGTGTACTGCGGGTTGGGCTCAATCGGATTGGCGGTCGGCGCGCTGTTGGTTCGCTCAAACGAGGCGGCGGCTCAAACGGTGTCGTTGGCCATGATGATGGTGCTGGCCGGGCTGGCATGTCTGTACGGCACGCTGGTCGAGATCGAAGCCGTTCGTCGACAGTCTCTTGAAGAGCTGTTATCGGCCAAGGAAAAAACCGAGACCGAGATCGCCCGGACCGAAGGTGTTCTACATGACCTTCGCAGCGGCCTGCTGTCGATCGAGGCAGCCATCGGTTCGTTCGACTCCGACATGGTCGGTCCGTTGCGTAACGAGGCCGCCCGGTTGCGTCAGCTGACCGTTCGGTCGAAACGGGGCGCCGTGAACTTCGATCTGGTGCCCGGGCTACGGGACCTTGCTCTGGCCCGTCGGCCCAGTGGTTTGATGGTTGATGTTCGCGTTCCGGCATCTGCGATCGTGCGAGGTGAGGAGAGCGAACTGCTCTCCGTCGTCGACAACCTGCTGTCCAACGCTCACCGGCACGGCCGTAGTCCAATCCGGTTGGAGGTCGGTGAGCAGGACAGCTGGATTTGGGTGGCGGTGACCGATGGTGGACCTCGATCCGCTGGGCCGCATTCAGAGTCCGGCTCTGCCATGCAGTCGGGGCGAATCTTCCGCCGAGGTCACACCACCCATCCCGATGGCGAAGGCATTGGCCTGCACCGTGCTCAGGCTCTCGCCGAGAAAAACCATGGTCGGCTGATTCTTGACTCCGACTATCACGATGGCACCCGTTTTGTTCTGGCCCTTCCGTCGATGACCCCGATCTTCGATCGGCCTGCGGATCACTCGCCTCACTACGCCAGTGTGGGGATCATCGATCAGAGCCCGGTGTCGGATCCTCACAGCGAACCGGTTGAAGCGTCTGAACCGAACTTCGACTATTTGCATGATCATGTCGAACCTCAGGTCGAGATGATCGGACGTTCGGGTGATGAGCAGGTGTCGTCCGTTCACTTTGAGCCGGCGCCTCCTGCCCCGGTCGATCAGCCAGCTGAGCAGGTGGTCCACTTCGACGCTCCGCCCAGCAGCCCGATTCTGGAGGCCGACACGGCGAGCAATCACGAGACGATGGACGAGCAGATGGCGCAGGCCGAGGAGACCGTTTCGCCGGGTCTCTTGGCCCGCTTCGCTCCGCCGGAGGCGCCCGGCACACCGATTGATGCTGTCGTCGCGTCGAACAGCACACCTCTGTCAGATGACCTCCCGCGCACACCGCAACCCCACCCGTCCGTTCCCACATCGCCACCTCCGATTCCGGAAGCTGCACCGGTTGCGCCATCTGCCACGGAACCTGAAGCGAGGGAACCTTGGGTGTGGCCCGAGCCAACTACACCCCCGCTTCCCCCGGCTTCGATGGCGCTACGTGAACCGGAACCTGCAGAGTCACTGGCCGAGTCCGATACGGTCGCCCTTTCCCCGGCGGAAGACGAAATACGGCTGGACGATGGCACGGTCATCGACCTTGCCCGATCGACCGATCAGATTTCCTTCGAGCTGCCCCGCCGTTCGGAGCTGCCAACCGGACCGGTGCCGATACAGATCTCCGGCCACCCACCGGTCGACATTAGTGGGCCGATCGATCTGACTGCTGAGCAACCGGCCGTCGAGGCCTCGTGACCGGCCCTCGAATTGCTTTAGTAGACGACCATCCTCTTCTTGCACACGGACTACAGGCCGAGTTGGTCAAGGTCGGCTTTGATGTTCCCCTGGTGAAGCCGACTAGTCGAGCGGAAACCGTGGCTGACATCGTTGCACTGCGGCCAACGCTGGCTCTGATAGATCTCGACCTGCCGATCGAAAACGGTGGCCTGGGGCTGATCGAAGACCTGGCCCGCTACCGGGGCGTCACCATCGAACAAGCTGCTGCTGATGGCCGGTCATCGCGGTCAGAGTCAGCACCGACTGTCGTCACCGCAGTGGTCACCGGTAGCAGCGACCGTTCCCTGTGGGCCCGAAGCCTGGAAAGCGGGGCTCGAGTCGTTATCGCCAAGACCGAACCGTTGGACGACATCATCGACGTTGTCCGCCGGTTGGCGGCCGGTGAAGAGGTGCGGCCCCACCAGCGGGTGGAGTTGGCCGACGAGTATCGCCGCCTCACGACCGAACGAGCCGACAAGCTTCGAGGATTTTCCGATCTGAGCAGACGGGAAGGTGCTGTCCTTTCCGGCTTGATGAACGGATTGAGTCCCCGGTCGTTGGCCCAACGGGACTGCGTTTCGGTTGACACCGTTCGTTCTCAAATCAAGAGCCTGCTTTCGAAGCTGCACGTTAACTCGCAGTTGGCGGCGGTGGCCCGGGCCTACGAGGCCGGTTGGGATCCGGCGGAACACCACCAGGGTCACATCACGTTGGACCGCTAGCCATGACCGAAGCCCGACCAGCCCCGCTCCCGGTTGTTGGCCTCGACCGATATCAGGTTCGTTTCGAGAGTCCACTGCTCAGGCGAGTCGTCGTCGGATTGTTTGCGGTGTTGGCGGGAACCGTCTGCGTCGTCAATCTGAGCAGCGGTTGGCGGGTCATCCCCATGACGGCGATGGTGCTCGTACTCGGCCACCTGTCCGCTGTGGACCTGGCGGAGCATCGGCTGGCGAATCGCGAGGTCGTGCCGTTGATTGCGCTGTCGTACGTGTCGGTGCTGGCCGACGGCGTCGTGGGAGCGTCGAGTCTGTCCGCCGCCATTGCCCATGTCGCTGTAGGTGGTACCGCCGCAGCGGTGTTGTTGATCCTGCAGTTCGGGTTGGGTGACGTCAAGTTGATGCTGGCCATCGGCACCATGGCATCGTGGCTTGGCCCACCGGCTGTTTCCTGGACGGTGTTGGTGGCAGCGGCGACCGGTGGTCTCGCGGCGACGGTCATGATGGTGGCGTTCAGGCGAGTTCGATTGGATTTCGGTTTCGGCCCGTTCCTGGCACTCGGGTCGGTGGCGGGCATGATTGCCGCCGGGGTGGCGAGCTGACCGAGAGCTAGTTCAGGAACTCCGGTTCGTCTCGCATCAGTTCGTCCCACCACGGTTGGAACTGGAACCAACCGGCGAACTCGCTGCCCTGTTGTTTGTAGCCGTCTCGGCACAGCTCGTCGGGGATTTCGATGGGTTCCCCGGCTGCTTCGGCGATGAGCTGACTTTGGCAGCATCGCTCCAAGGCCACGAACCACCAAATTGCGGCGTCAACGGATTGGCCGACGGTGATCAGTCCGTGGTTGCGGTGGATGAGCGCTTTGCGATCACCAAGGGCGGCGGCCATGAGTTTGCCGACTTCGAGGTCCAACACGACGGCGCCTCCACCGTCGGAGCACAGGGCGATGTCGTTGTAGAACATGGTGGCGTCCTGCGTAATCATCTTCAGCGGCTTGCCCAGCGATGAAAACGTCTTGCCGTACATCGAATGGCAGTGGGCTGCGGCCATAACATCTGGTCGGGCGGCGTGCAGCTGGGAGTGGATGGCGAACGCCGCGGCATTGACCGGTTTGTCTCCTTCGACCACCTCACCCTCGTGGTTGACCAGGATCAAGTCGGAGACGGTCATCAGTTTGAAG
>CALJMD010000133.1 GCA_937981915.1 uncultured Acidimicrobiales bacterium | reverse complement strand
CGAATGGATTTGATTTTCGTGGTGAAACCGGAAGGCAACACGGCAACCTTGTCGCCCGGCTTCAGTACACCACCGGCCACGGCACCGCCGTAGCCACGGAAGTCGTGATGCTCGGTACTTTGCGGGCGGATCACGTACTGGACGGGGAACCGAACGTCGACCATGTTGCGGTCGGAGCCGGTGTAGACCTCTTCCAGGTGATGCAGCAAGGTGGCGCCGCCGTACCAGTCCATGTTGGCCGAACGGTCCACCACGTTGTCGCCGTGAAGCGCCGACATCGGGATGAACGAGAGGTCGGGCACATCGAGGCGGGATGCGAATTCGATGTACTCGGCCCGGATCCGTTCGTAGACCTCCTGGTCGTAATCGACCAGGTCCATCTTGTTCACAGCCAACACCAGGTGAGGAATTCGCAGCAACGATGCAATGAATGAATGTCGTCGCGACTGCTCGGAGATGCCTTTGCGAGCATCAATCAAAATGATGGCCAGGTCGGCGGTGGAGGCGCCGGTGACCATGTTGCGGGTGTATTGGGTGTGGCCCGGGGTGTCGGCGATGATGAACTTGCGCCGAGGGGTGGTGAAGTACCGGTAGGCCACATCAATGGTGATGCCCTGTTCCCGTTCGGCCCGCAGGCCGTCGGTCAGCAACGCCAGGTTGGTGTGCTCGTCGCCCCGCTGGGCGCTGGTGTTCTCAATCGATTCCAGCTGATCTTCGAAGATGGACTTCGAGTCGTACAGCAGTCGACCGATGAGCGTGCTCTTGCCGTCATCCACCGATCCGGCGGTGGCTAGTCGTAGCAGGTCCATATTAGAAATAGCCTTCTTTCTTGCGGTCTTCCATGGCCGCTTCGCTGGCCCTGTCGTCAGCTCGAGTGGCGCCACGCTCGGTTACCCGAGTGGCTCCCACCTCTTCGATGATCTTGTCGATGCTGTCAGCGGCCGATTCCACCGCACCGGTGCAGGTGGCGTCGCCGATGGTTCGGAAACGGACCATGCGGGTTTCGACGTGTTCGCCTTCCTCCGGCTGGAGGAACTCGGTTACCGCCAGCCACATGCCGTCACGGTGGAATACTTCGCGGTCGTGGGCGAAGTACACGTGCGGCACCTCGATGCCGGCGTCTCGGATGTAGTGCCAGACATCCAACTCGGTCCAGTTGGAGATGGGGAAGATTCGCATGTGCTCGCCCTGGTTGTGGCGGCCGTTATACAGGCTCCACAGCTCGGGTCGCTGACCTTTAGGGTCCCACTGACCGAACTCGTCGCGGAAGCTGAAGACCCGCTCTTTAGCTCGGGCCTTTTCCTCGTCGCGTCGGGCACCGCCAAACAGAGCGTCGAAGCGGTGCTCTTCGATTCCATCCAGCAGTGCACCGGTTTGCAGCCGGTTGCGGGACGCACCCCGACCGGTTTGCTCGGTGACTTTGCCGGCGTCGATGGCGTCCTGCACTGAGGCCACGACAAGGCGCAGCCCGTGCTGTTCGACCATGCGATCCCGGAACTCGATGACCTCGGGGAAGTTGTGCCCGGTGTCGACGTGCATGATGGGGAACGGCACCGGAGCCGGCTCAAAGGCCTTGATGGCCAAGTGCAGGCAAATGATCGAGTCCTTGCCGCCGGAAAACAGCAAACAGGGGCGTTCGAACTCGGATGCCACTTCACGGAAAATGAAGATGGCCTCCGCCTCCAAATTCGCCACTTGGGAAAGGCTGGTTGACATGAGTAGTCCTCTTGCAGGTGGTTCTTGCTAGCTCTCCCTTCGGTTACGGCCACCTCAGAGTTGAGTAGCTGACAACTATTCGTGGCTGTTCGCGAAACCTATTCGCGTTGGACCCAGCAAAATTCAGCTCAGGTCGTCCGTTTCGTGCGTCGAAGAATTGCCTATGGCAGCAGCGATCGACACGCAGCCCCATCGGGCGGACAGCAGTACACAAGGCGACAGCGTTGAGGGGAGAGTGCTCTTCGTCTCCTCCTCAGGCGGCCATCTGGCTCAACTGATTCAGCTGAAACCATGGTGGGCCAAATATGAACGTCAATGGGTCACGTTCGACCTGCCCGATGCTCGGTCGAAGCTCGAAGGCGAAACGATGATCCCGGCGCACTTTCCCACCACCAGGAACGTGGTGAACCTGGCCCGAAACACCCCGTTGGCTCGCCGAGTCCTCAAAGACTTTCAACCCGACGTGGTCATCTCGAATGGAGCCGGCGTCGCACTGCCGTTCTTCGCAATGGCCAAAACCATGGGCATCCCCACCGTGTATCTCGAGGTGTATGACCGGGTTGACTCTCGGACACTGACCGGCCGCCTGGTGCAACCACTCACCTCCCGGTTCTGTGTTCAGTGGCCCGAACAGCAGAACCTGTACGCCGGCAGTGTGCTGACCGGACCGATCTACTAGACGCCAGACGGCCAAGAACGACAGCGAAGCGAGAGAACAACGTGAGTTCAATAGACCCGACGCTCGAACTGGAAACCAAGAACCTGCAACCCGGATTGACTCCGGGTGGGCAGTCGTCTGACGCCCCGATGGGCGACCGGCAACGCCGGTTGGATGACATCACCGACGACTCGGCCGTCGACGCCGGCCAAGACTTGGCCCAGGTCGTGGTGTCCGTCGGAACGGACCATCATCGTTTCGACCGTCTAATCGGCTGGATGGACGAGTGGCGAAGAAGCAATCCTGGAGTCACCGTTCTCATTCAGCGTGGAACCTCGATTGCGTCGGAACTTGGCGGCTGCCACGAGCTGATTCCTCACGCAGAACTACTTGATCGTTTCTCTGCTGCCACCGCTGTAGTCAGCCACGGCGGCCCTTCCACCGTGATGGACGCCCGCATGTCGGGCCGGTTTCCCATCGTGATGGCCCGAAACCCGGCCTACGAGGAACACGTCGACGATCACCAGATGCGTTTCGCCGACCATCTGAAAAAGCACGGCGTGGCTGATGTGGTTGATACCAAAGACGGGCTGTTCGATGCCCTTGACCGAGCATTGACCAACCCTGATGCCTACACCATTCCGATTTCCGACGAGGCCGCCGATGGTATTTATTCCTTCGGTCGTTTGGTCGATGGACTCATGGGCGCCTGACGCCGTCAAACGAAACCCGAAACGAGACCGTGAAACGAGACATGGTGACCAGCAACATCCCAGATCTTCCCGAGCAGCTTCCCGATCATCTGGCCGATCAGTCGGTTTCGGTGATCATTGCCACCAGAGACCGTCCGCAGCTGCTGCGCCGCGCCGTTGATGCGGTCATCAATCAACGCCACCCGGACGACGTCGAAATCATCTTGGTGTTCGACCGTTCCGAGCCCGATCACTCTTGGGAACGAGAGGAGCCCGGACTACGGATCCTGGTGACGACCAACGGCCGAACCCCTGGACTTCCCGGGGCCCGCAACAGCGGAATCGACAAAGCGTCCAACGCCTGGATTGCCCTGTGCGACGACGATGACGAATGGCTACCCGGCAAACTGCAAGCCCAGTTTCAGGCGCTCGCCCAAAACCCGGCCGCCCGGGCCGCCTGCACCGGCGTGCTGATTCACTTCGAAGGCAACGACACTCCTCGTTTGCCCGACCCGTCCAAGCTGACGTTCGAAGGTTTCCTCGACGACCGGATGACCGAAGTCCACCCCTCAAGCTGGCTGGTGCACAAACAAACCTTGACCGACGAAATCGGCTTGGTGGACGAAGAGATCCCCGGCGGGTACGCCGAAGACTACGACTTCATGTTGCGCACCGCTCGGGTGTGCCCCATTGCCGTCGCCCCCCAGCCGTTGACCCGGGTGTGGTGGCACGGAGCTTCGTTCTTCTTCGAACGATGGAAGATGATCGACGAAGCCCTCGACTATCTCACCAACAAGTACCCGGAGTTCAAACAGCACAAGGCCGGCCTGGCCCGCATTCGGGGTCAGCAGGCGGTGGCCAAAGCCGCCATGGGCGACCGTGAAGGCGCACTGAAGACCATCGCCTCGATCGCCAAACTGAACCCCACCGAGAAGCGGGTGCCGTTGGCGTTGGCGGTAGCCGCCGGTCTACCGGCAGAGAAGGCACTCAAAGCCGCCCACAAGTTCGGCAAAGGTATCTAGGTCGTAGGCGCGGAGCGCCTACTTCAGGAGTTGCTTCGCAACTCTTCGGTTGTAACGGGGTTGCCGAAGATCAATTTCGACACTTGCTTACGCGTTCAAGATGATGTCGGCCACCTCGGCGGGGTGGCTGTGCATTAGGAAATGTGGGCCGTCGAGCTCGTGGTATCCCCAGTCGTCGGCGGCGGCCGCGGTGCGGCCATAGACGTCGAACCGGCTGGGATTGTTGTCCAACGCGTAAATGAAGGTCTTGGTCACGTGATCGGGAAGCGGCGCCTGCCACGGAACCGAGAATGTTGCCCACGGCTGATCGACGATACGGTCCAGACACCACCGGACCCCGGCCTGACCACCAAAAATGGCTGGGTCGAGTTCGTACATCCCGAACGGCAACATGCCACCATTCTCTTGGGCTGTGGCGGCGCGACCCGCTGGCTGGCCGGGATCCTCGGCAATGGGGGCGTGGCCGTCGACGTAGACGACGGCTGACAACCGATCGGCGACCTGGGCGGCCACCTGGGTGATGACTTTGCCCCCATAGCTGTGGCCCACCAGCGTCACCCGCGACAGGTCGAGCACCTCAATAAGATTGACGACGTCTGCTACGTGATCAGCCAGGCCGATGTGTGGACCGGCAAGGTGACGCCTTGCTCCGTGACCGGTGAGTGACACGGCGTGAATAGTACGACCCGAGCGTCGAAGGGCAGGCATAACCGGCAGCCAACTCCATTCGCCCACCCAGGCGCCGTGGACCAGCACCACCGGTCGATCATCGTCACCCCAGGGTGAGCCACCTGTTGCATCAGTCATGGCACAACCATAGGCGGCGTCAGGCTACGGAAGCGGTCCGCTTGGCCCGCAAGTGAGCACGATGTCACGCTCGAAACCAGGTGCCAGAGGTTCCAAGCCGAGGCTGGCGCAGTTGATCTCCCACGGCAACGGCCACGGATTGGCGATACACGGTTCAACCCCCGATGACTGCTGGGCCATCACCGGCGCAGGCAGTCCGTCACCGGCGCAACGAGACTCCGGGTGATGCTGTCCCAGAAGGTGACCGACCTCGTGGTTGACCAACATGGTTTGATAGTCCTCGAGCGTGGTCGGCCAGCCGTCAACGGCGCTACGCCACCGATCGGCGTTGATGGCCACCACCGGCCCGATCTGACAGGAGAACTCACCGTAGGTGTCGTAGGGCAAGCAGAGTTCGTCCACCTCCGAGCCTTCGGCCAAAACAACGGTGTAGTCGAAGTCGGTGTCGTCGAAGGTGAAGTCGAACCCGGCCTGCGTCCAGCCTCGCTGATCGGTGAGGACGGCTTCGGCCAGTGACTCAAAGCCCTCTGTGGCAGCATCATCAACCAGGCGGTCCAGTCGAATTCGGATGGCCGACCGGTCGGCTGCTTCGCTGTCGCCCCCGTCGTCACCTACCGCTGAAGCCGTTGACTCGACCGTGGCCGAGGTGTTGGTGCCGGTCGTCGGGGTTGCGACGGTGGCGGCAGACTCCGGTTCAACCTCGGTTGAGCGAAGTTGAGCCGGCGAACTGCAAGCGGCCAGTGCTACCAAGGCGCACAAGGCGATAGTGGAGGTGACCGGCCGGAGCGGCCGGGCGAAGAACATGGCTTTGAGGCTACCGCCGCATGAAAGCCATAATCTGTGGCCAACAGGCGGGTCGACCAATAGAGTGGTGGTCCCGGTGGGATCGAGTTAACGCCCGGGCCCCGCCCTCGTAGCTCAGGGGATAGAGCATCGGCCTCCGAAGCCGTGCGCGCAGGTTCGAATCCTGCCGAGGGCGCTTTGGTTTTTGGGCTGTGGACCCGGGCAGTCGATGATGTGGCCAAACGCACGGTCAGCTCTTTTCGCTGACTCGAATCATGCCCCACATTCCCTGTTCCACCGACCAGAGAAATGCGCCGCTGCGATACGCATGGTTGCCCGGGTGTTTGGCTTCCAGCTCCAGATCGTAGGTAGCGTCAGCGGCGACCCCGGACAGAGCCCCGATTCTCGGACCGTTTCGCTCCCATGGCGCATAGGCCCAGGCCTGGTCGTGCACGGTGAAGCTGTGGTTACGGGGCTTGTCGCTGGCGCAGATCAGTCGGAGCCATAGCCGTTGACCTTCTTCTGCCTTCCAAATCGGGGTGGGAGGTGAGTTGTCGGCCAACATCTCGCGGTGGTTGACGAACGCCGTGCGATAGTTGATGCCCTTTTGTCCGGAGTCCTCCGGGTCGTCGTCGGGTTCCACATCTGGGATCGGCATCGTCGGGTTGCCGGCAGTGAAGAGTCGAAGTCCGTCCTGAAGAAGCAGTACGTGCTCGTTTGCCACCAGTTTCTTGTCATCATCGAGCAGGTGGGCGTTGACGCCGGTCCAGGCTTCGATGTTGTGATCGTTTGGTTCAACCGGGGTCAGGTTGCCTGGTTCGACAACCAGGGCACCCACCAGGCCGTGGTGACGGTGGTTTCGAATGTCGGCCATGTCGTACAGATAGCAAACCTGTCCGATGTGGTCCCCTCCGCTATCGCTGTAGCTGGGCGGGCCGAGAGCACGATCCACATACCACCAGTACTCTCGGTGGTTCGCCGGGTTTGGGTCGTTGTCGGGCCGACGGAATACTACGTTTCCGCCGTGCTCGCCGTGTCCTCCACCGTGTCCGGACAACCCGGTGGCCAACGAACCGGCTGTGCCGTCGCGGTTGCGGCCGACATAGGCCCCATCGCTATCCGACACATCAAAGCGCACCACGGAAGCATGCAGCGAAGCCCGCGGTGACACTGTCCGCTCGTCCGGAAAGCCTTGATCATCCTTGTGTTCGATCGGGAGTCGTGGTGGGCTCACTTCGGGGCCGAACGGCACCTCGCGGGGGTTGTCGTCATCCTCGATGTTGTGATGATCCTTGAATGGAAGAATCTCGTTGATCAACGTGATCTTCACCCACTCGCCCGGATGGGCTCGCAACACCAGTGGTTCCCCGGTGCGCCGCACCCCGACTGCCTTCAGATGGCCGGTGTCTTCGCCGTGGTGATCGACAAGAGGTTCAGCGCCGTCCGCCACCTCATAGATCAGACCCCACGGGTCGGTTATGTCCGTTCCGTCATGGTGGTGTTCTATTCGCCGGGCGGCCACAACGTACTCTCTGTCGGCCTTGCCATCTTTGGGTCTTGACGGCGTCGAACTCGCCTTGTCGAGTTCAGCCATGGCCTCATCGTCGGTGGCCGCGGTTAGTGCCGCCAGCGGTGGCAGTTGCGAGAACATCTCGGTCGATGGCTCATGGGCCCTGATGAGGCCCCAACATCCAAGCCACAGATCGTCCATGGCTGAGAACTTCCACATGTAGTCGCCTGGGCCGTAGCTGAGTCGGCGTCTACGTTCAGTGGTCTCCTCGATCTCGAAGCTAAAGGCTTCCGAGATGCCGATTGTCTGTTGATTTACTAACCGCGAGGCCGGATTCTGCCACTCCCGACGCCAGCGCAAGCCGTGCACTACGAAGCTGTGCTGTTCCTCATGTGATCCTTGCACCAAGCGGACGCGTAGCCGCTCGCCTGGGTAGGTGGAGAAGATCGCGGTGTCAGGATCCCGACCCGATGATGATGAGTCATGCGAGTGGTCGCTTGAAGTTGTTGCGAACCAGCGTGACGGGTCGTCGCCTCGATGAGTTAGCGGAGTGCACCGGTAGTTGACGGCCATGGTGCCAGGGTCTTCGTCGCCGCCGAGTTCACCCGGTGGATTCAACGGGCGGTCCTCCTCGTCGTAGAGGGGGACAAAGTCACCAATGTTGAGGCAGGCCTCACGGTAGGGAGGCATCTTTGTCTCGTCACCGGGAACGATGACGGCCTCCGCTCCGGCGATTGCCGGTGTTACCTGATCGTTTTGGAGCCAGACCGACCCGACGGGTTCGGCTACCAGTGCCCCGGACAAGCCGCGCTTTTGTCGGTAGTTGGCCAGCAGGTGATCATGGAAGAAGCAAGGTCCGAACTCCTCGTCCACCACCCAACGGTGCAGCGTGACGCGTCGGTCCAGTCGCCCTGATTCGTCTGCTCCGACGACCTCCCGACAGCTTCCCCCACTCAAGTAGTTCCAACCGGTGCAGGATCCGTCGCCCGCTAGCACATCAAACTTGACCAAATGCACATGCAGGCCGCACTCAACAGGTGGGGCGATGAGGTCAAAGTCATCGGCGGGCAACGTGTGCAACGTGTTGGTCATTCTCCATTCAACGATGTCGCCGTGGTTGGCCCTGGGGAAGAACGGCTGGACGTCGCCTGACGGCGGGTCATCGGGCAGAGGGATCGCCACTTGGTCGCCGATGGAGCCGTCAGCTTTCATGTAGGCGACGGAGGCGCCTGTCAACTTGTAGAAGTGTGCTTTCGGGTCATACCAGCCCCGCCGGTTGTAGTCGGTTCGCCCGTGCTGCACGTCGATGTCGTAGCGGATTACCCGCGGGGGAGGAAGCTTGGCTCGCTTGTTCCATTCCAGGGCTTGGGCGTCGAGGTCGACGAAGACTTGCCCGGCTCTGCCCTTCAGCAATGCCCCTGGGGACATCGCGTTTCGCTCAAGTACCGATGCGGTCGGCATTCGAAGCAGCTGACGGCGACCGGAGACCAAGCTGTCGCTGGTCGCAGGCGGTGGAGGTGACTTCTGTGGATAGGCAGCGTCGACGAACCACGGGAATCCGGGGTGAGTGTCGGTTGGTTCCGGCGGGACTCGGCCCGGAAGAGGCTCAAGCGGTTGGACAGGAGTTCCATCCGGTAGCGACCGAGCTCCCGTGACGAGCCGGTCATAGCTTCTCGCCATACCCCACATTCCGTGATGGAAGTGCGGGTACAGGTGGCAGTGCCAGATGATGTCGCCCGGCGTTTTCTGCCGGCTGCCCATTCCGTACAACGGGTCGATGGTGACGGCACCTTGAGGTCCAATTGAGATCGAGTCGACCAGGGCCGAGCCTCTCGGCTCGCCCGGTCGCCAACTTGACGGGGGAGCGGTGTCTTGAGGTACGTCGCGCCACTGATGGACGTGAAGGTGAAAAACGTGAGTTTCCTTTACTCCACCATGCACGACCCGCATTCGAACCGGGTCGCCCCGGTAGCCGTAGAGAATCGGGGTGGCCGGGTCGCCGAACAACCAGGAGCTGTGGTGCTGTTCCTCGCTGCCAACTCGCTCAAGGAACGTGCCGTCGACGTCACGAGCTACTTCGTAGGTCTCGTTCAGGTCGTGGTCGAGTCCGAGGCGGACGGCAGAGAAATCGATACCGACCTGGCTTGGCGGAACCTCGGCTGGGGTGGCTTCGGCGTGGCGCCGTATCTTGTGTGGGATCCGGTTCGGCATTGGCTCGGCCCGGTAAGACAGCGGCATCACTCCAGCATGACCCCCGTGTTGGATTGGGCTGTGAATCTCGGGTTCGTCGTGGATGAACACGGTGTATTCGCGATGTGACCGGGGAATATCATCTAGGTAGAAGTCGACAAAGTCAGCATGCTTTTTGTTAGAGATGTCTTCGTCGGCATGGATGATGTCGACGTAAAGACCGTCGGCATACGCGGTTCCCAACAGGTTGACCCCTGTCTCGGAGTCACGCCAACTTGTTGAAGGCGGTTCGACAATGAACGCACCGAATAATCCGTGCGCGTTCGTTCCTCGCTGTGTCCCTCGTACGTCTGCCAGATCGTTGATAACCCAAATGCCCTCGAGATCAGTGTCCCAATGGAATACTCGGCGTTGCCCCGGTGCGACCGTAGTATCAGGGTTGTTTCCGACTTTGGCGCCATCACCGTATCGAACACCGTCCTTCACGTTGGAGTCGTTGGTTCCACCGGCCAGACCGTTGCCTTGGACGTGAAACCCGACCCGCCGGTTGGAGATAGAGTTCTGAAGTTCGACTTCTACCTTGTCGCCTTTGCGGGCCCGAAGGACGAGCGGTCGGACTACTGGGATCGGCTTCAGCGGATTGAACCGGTCATAGGGCATGGCTGTACTTCTGGCCGCCTCTGGGTGGCGGTGGTCGTTCAACAGCAGTCGGGAGACCATCGCGCTGGTAAAGCCCGAGGCATCGCCGCCGCTGCTGCCGGCATGTTCCCGACACTGCTCCGCCAGGCTTTCGGCGTCGAGGCGACGCTCCGGATCGTTTTCGAGGGCCGTGAACCACTTGTCGATGGCGGCGTGTGCCTCGGCCAGTTGGCGTCGCAGTATCTCGATCTTGGCCGCCCGATCTTCCGGGTCGGGGTCAATTGATGTTTCCGCCCCGTCGCTGAGCTCGGACAAATTGTGCGCAATTTCGGTGACGGTGGCCAAGTAGTTATGAATGAACGATTTGCGATGTGGGGTTAGATCCTGGTCGGCGGTGTTGGGCCGCACCTCATCTTCGTCGTCCTCCCGGTACACCTCAAGTAGCCAGTGATCGTGTGTCGCCCGGCGCACAATACGGCGCATGCGCTCATACCGCTCCAGCCCGTCGATCACCATCTGGATCTGCTGGGCTTTGACGTGCCATCTCAGCAGTTCCTGATCATTGTCTCTCCAGCGGTCGCGAGCCCACTCTAAGAGAGGCTGATAGCAGGAAAGGGTGTAGATCATTCCGTTCGGGTCATGATCACCCTCTTTCGTGTAGACAATCGGCATTGACATTGCTACTACGGAATATTTAAGGGTCGCCGAAGACGCGACCTCGACCGAAGAATCGGTGGTCATCTTCCCTCCAATTTGGTGACGCCCTTTAGCGCCACCTTGAGGTGATTCTAGTTAAAAGTAAGTTTGCTATCCAGTCACCCCCCCCAGAGGTGCTGCTCACAGACCGCCGTTCTTGAGACAGCCTTGAGACAAGCTTGACTCGAGAATTCGGGGGAATCCGGCGATCAATCAGTTGTGAGATTGAGCCGGGTCTCGCCCCGCAAACTGAGGGCGGGGGCGGGACCGGAACGATCCAAACTGAACTGGCGAAGCGGGCCGGGCGTGGACTACGTCGCCGCCGGAAGCGATGCGGAGAGGTCTAGCAGATAGCCAACGCCTCGCCTGGTGCGAATCAGCTCCCCGTCGGGATCGACCTTGCGTCGCAGGTTGGCCACGTGGACCGAAAGAAGATGATGGTCATCGGTCGGCGACGGGCCCCAGCACGCTTCAATCAGGTCGTCTCTTTGCACTACCGACCCGGCGTGACCGAGCAGCCTCGCTAGGAGCGCGTACTCGATTTTCGTTAGCTCAACCGTAGATCCGTGCAACTCGACTGCTTGACGTTCGGGGAGAAGTCGGAGCCAGTCGGATTGACCTGCGGGCGTGGCCGGATCGGCCTTGGGGCCTAGATCGCCGACCGGATCGGTGAGCCGGCGGCGTGGACGCCGCAACATGGCTTCGATCCGTAGGACAAGTTCTTCCGGCGAGAAGGGCTTGACGAGATAGTCGTCGGCGCCGGCATCCAGCCCCTGAATTCGGTCAGCCTCAGTGGTCCGACCCGACACGATGACGATGTACGCGTCGCCGCCTCGCTCGCCGTCTCGAAGTAATCGGCAAAGGTCTAGGCCGTCACCGTCGGGAAGTTCTAGGTCCAAAAGGACCACGTCGAATGATGTTTGATCGAGTTGGGCGACGGCTTCAGCCCAGTCTTCTGCCTCGGCTACGGCAAACCCGTGTTTGGCCAGCATCGAAGCAATGAGACGCCGTACGGTCGCCACGTCCTCGATCACGAGAATCGAGGCCCGTGGGTCACCTGTCGAATCGGACCTCACCATGGTGTCAGTATCGGACGCCCCCCGACGTCACTTGACGTTCGATGTCAACGAAACCAGCTGACTGGAGCCATCTGATAGTGATCTTGACTGTTTCTTGACTATGGAAATCGAACGTCCGCGCCGAAGTAGAGAGCGTCCCTATCAGGAGAAGCCCATGTTCTCGAAACCAACAGACGCCCGAGTCGAACCTTCTGGATCAGCCGTCCTTGCTGGACGTCCCGGCCGACTTCGCAATTTCATCGCAGCCGCCGCCGCTGGAGCGGTGGTAGCAGTAGTTCCTACGTCGGCGTCGGCGTCGTCACCAACACTTGCCTGCGATCCTGGCTTCTACCAGGTCATCGCCGGTCAACTCGCCGAACTGTCACCGGCCGACGCCACCTACAACACCATCGGACCCGATCACTCGAACTACAACGCCATGGCCTACCGCAACGCCGACGGCTACCTCTACGCCGTCAAGAGCGGGAACCTAATCCGAATCTCCGCCGACGGAGCCATCGAGACGCTCACGTCGCTCGGCATGACCGGTTCCTACACCGGAGACTTTGGTGACGACGGGCTACTGCACGTGTCACGTGGCGGCCGAGACTGGCACACCATCGACGTCGACACCCTTGCTGTGACCCCAATCCCTGAGCTGTCGACCTACACCGCGGTTGCCGACATCACGAACGTCCACGGCAAGTTCTACGGGGTTAGCTCCGACGGATCGCTGTTCCGCTACGACCCCGAAGCACTCACCATTACCGAAGTTGGCCTGGTCTCCGGCCTTCCCGATGAGCTGCACGCTTACGGAGCCGCCTGGGCTACCGCCGGTGGCAACCTTTACGTCGGTCGCAACACCGGAGAGATCTATCAGATCACCGGCTACTCAACGTCTTCCCCGCAAGCCACGCAGGTTGGCAGTGCCCCGGCCACAAGTTCAAATGACGGCGCCTCGTGCGCTCTCGCTCCGGTAATGGCAGGCCTCAACGACGTTGACGGCCCACAACCCGAGACCGAACCGTCGACCCCTGAGTCTCAGCAGGCTTCGGATGACTACAACGAAAACTACGATGACATCTCCGCCGGGTTTGTTGAGAGCGAACCAGCGCCGTCCGAGCCGGAACCAGAACCTGAACCAGAGCCGGTGCAAGAGGAGTCATCCACCACGGCCAACGTACAAGATGCCGGTATTGGTCAAGGCGCCGGATGTGACCCCACACCCGACGAGGACCGACCACAACGCGACCCACTGGCAAATCTCGTATCGGTCGACACCTCAACGGTGTTGTTCGACTCAACCTTCAATGGCACGTCGATGTCGGACTTCACCATCCTCAGTGGCAACTGGGGGATTGAGAGCGGGGCCATGCGTCAGCTCAACACCTGCGGCTTTGACTACACCTCACTCCTCAACACTCACGTCGTGAACAACTTCCGCTGGGAAGCAACGTTCTCCGCAGTCTCCACTGTGAACCACGGAGGCCTTGTCTTCAACCAGTCATCAGCCGACACCCGCAGCGGAGCGTTCCTCGTTGATCTGGCCGAAGACGGCACCATTGTTCGGTGGGGACACTACGACAACGCCGGCTACTTCCAATACGCCGGTTCGTCATCCATCACGGCTCCGGCCGTTGGAGAATCGGTGACGCTGGCAGTCGAGGTCCATGGCGCCGACATTGAGATCTTCTACCAAGGTCAGAAGTTGGCCGACGCCACCACCTCAAGCCCGGGCGGCATGGTTGGACTTGTGGCCTCTGGCGCCGAGGTGGCGTTTGAAGACGCCACGCTGACCGCCCTTCCCGAACCGGAGCAGATCACGTCATGAACCTGACGACCACGATGTTCACCAATGAGAGAAAACCCAGTAGTGGGGAAGGGTCGCCGGTTTCAAACCGAGCGGCCCTTGGCCCCGTTTTGATAGCCGCAGTCGCGTTGTTCGCAGCCAGCTGTGCCCCTAGTCGAGGGGAGCTGGTGGAAACCGGGTTCTCCGACGGGGACCGAACCGAACTTGCCATGGTGGAAGTTGAAGACGACGAGGTTCGCCTAGACACGACGTCACCAGGCAACTCGGGCGACAACCAGGGCAACGATGCCGGGGCAGGCGCAGAGGCCGGTCCAGTCGACGACCAGTCCGAACTGTTCGCCTTCGCCGCTCCCGAGTTGTACAGCGGAATCATGGTGAGTGGCCGTGAACTCTACGATGATGCCCCGATCATCATGTCGTTTGTGGTGCCGGGGTGTCCCGTGTGCGTCACCGAAGGACCGAAACTAGCGGCGGCCGCCATTGACACACCTGATGTCAACTTTGTGGTCGTTCACAGCTTCGGTGAGTACGACGAATTCGTCGGCTACATCAATAGCGCCGAGCTTGCCACCGAGAACATCACTCACCTTGTCGACGTCGACGGAACCCTCTGGAACCGCTTTGGGGTCGCCTCACAGCCGTCGTCGATCCTGGTTGATCAAGGTGGCCTGGTGACGTCGTTCAGCGGTGCACTTGGAGACGATGGCCTCTTGCGGGCCATTTCGACTGTCACCGCGGAGGTCTGAACTCGCCCACTTGATTATCGAACCCGATCTGGTCACCATGATCCGATGGCCATCAAAACCGAACGACTGACCATTCGGCCTCCGAGTGAACGCGACCGAGCCCGCATGGTCGAGTTGTGGATGACCCCTAGCTTCATGGTGTTCTCCGGCGAGGGGACCATGACCGAACGTCAGGCCAACGGTCGTTTCGACCGAATGATGGAGCGGGCGTCCCAGCTTTCGTTTGCCAAGCAACCAATCGTTGACCGCGACGCCGAGCAGATCGTGGGCTACACCGGTGTCGACCTTCAACACTTCGAAGGTCAGATGAGGATGGAGTGGGGCTATCGGCTCGATGAGTCGGTTCGCGGCCTCGGATATGCCACCGAAGCCTCCCAGGCCTTGATGGCCTCGGCTGACGCAAATGCCATCGACGTTGACTTTGACATGGGCGACTTGGGAGACTTGGCTGACAGCGAGACGTTGCACGCCATCATCGATCCGGTCAACTTTGCGTCACAAAACGTGATCGCCAAATTGGGTTTCGACTTCTGGAAAGAGTCGGTGATGGACGGTGACGCCGTGTACCTCTACAAGCGCCCGCTCGGCGCCTAGCCGGCGACCGGAGTTGGTGGGTTCGCTTCGATTCGAGCGTCTAGCCTCGACCCGCCGGTTGCGGACCGACATAGCGGGCGGAGGGGCGCATGATCTTGTTGTCCGCCGACTGCTCCAACAGATGGGCCCCCCAGCCCACCACTCGGCTGGTGGTGAATGTCGGGGTGAACATCTCCTGTGGAATGCCGGCAAGGTGCATGACCACCGCAGCGTAGAACTCAACGTTGGTGACAATGATGGCGTCGGGCTTCCAGTCGGCCAGGAAACGCAGCATCCGCTGTTCGACTTCCAGCGCCTGCTCCACCAGCTCGCCGCCCAAGCCGACGGCAACTTCCTTTAACAGCTCTGATCGTGGATCTTCAGCCCGGTACACAGCGTGGCCAAAGCCCATGATCTTGTTGCCGGCCTCCAACTGCCGACGGGCCCATGCCTCGGTGTTGGTCACTGGCCCGATGTCATCGAGCATGTCGAGCACTCGGCTGGGC
>CALJMD010000132.1 GCA_937981915.1 uncultured Acidimicrobiales bacterium | reverse complement strand
TAAGACTGCGTGGCATGACTACCTCCGACCACCGCGGGTGCGACGACGACGCACGATGAGATCATCTGACTTCTTCCCCTTCTTACGGGTGCGACCCTCGGGTTGACCCCAGGGCGATACCGGGTGGCGACCACCCGAAGTTTTACCTTCACCACCACCGTGGGGATGGTCTACCGGGTTCATGGCCACACCACGGGTCTGGGGGCGCTTGCCCTTCCAGCGGGAGCGACCGGCTTTACCGACTTTGACCAGTTCGGCTTCGGCGTTGCCGACTTCACCGACGGTTGCCCGACAGTCAATCGACACTCGACGCATTTCGGTAGAGGGCAGACGCAGTGTTGCGTTGACACCCTCTTTGGCGACCAGCTGAACGCTGGTTCCGGCTGAACGACCGAGCTTGGCGCCACCGCCGGGCTGCAATTCAACCGCATGGATGACGGTACCGACCGGGATGAAGCGGATCGGGAGAGCATTGCCGGGGCGAATGTCGGCACCCTGGCCGGATTCGACCATGTCACCGACGCTCAGTCCGCGGGGAGCCAAGATGTAAGCTTTGGCGCCGTCTCGGTAGTGAAGCAAAGCGATGCGGGCGTTGCGGTTGGGGTCGTACTCGATGGAGGCGACCTTGGCCGGAACGTCGTCCTTGGTGCGACGGAAGTCGATCACTCGGTAGCGACGCTTGTGGCCTCCACCGCGGTGACGGGCCGTCTTGCGACCGTGGTTGTTTCGACCACCGGTGCTGTGCTGCTTGGCCAGCAGCGACTTTTCCGGTGAGTCGGTTGTGATGTCGGAGAAGTCCGAGCTGGTTTGGAACCGACGCCCGGGGCTTGTCGGCTTGCGTTTACGGATACCCATGGCTGCCTCAGTTTCCGTAGATGTCGATCTCACCCTCGGCGAGGGTGACGATTGCCCGTTTGGTGGTGGCTCGGCTGCTCATCGTGTTGGTACGACGATTGCGAACCCGCTTACCTTTGCGGACCAATGTGTTGACTTTGGCGACCTTCACGCCTTCGAAGAGTGCTTCGACGGCGTCGCTGATCTCAGGCTTGGAAGCGCTGGGGGCGACGATGAAGGTGTAGGCGTTGTTGTCTTCGGCGGTCACGTACGATTTCTCGGAGACGACCGGCTCGATGATGACGTCCTGGGGGTCTTTCATTACTCCTCCTCCTCATTCTGAGGGGCGTCAACCGGGGCTGCTGCAGCCTCGGTGACGGAGTCGGGCAGGCCGTCGGACTGTGGTTCGACGGTGGCTGTTGCTGCCGGAGCAGCTACGGCCGGACCGGTTGACCGAGCCGTCTTTGGCCGCTTGGTAGGGGCCTTGACGACTGGCACGGTGTCTTTTGCAAACACCAGGAAGTCGCTGACCAGCACGTCATAGCAGTTGAGCTGATCGGCGATGAGAACGTGTACTTCCGGCAAATTGCGGAAGCTCTTGGCGGCGTCGTCGTCTTCTCGACCGACAACCACCAGTGCTTTACCTTCGACACCGGCAGCAGCCAGTGCGGCCTTGGCCGCTTTGGTGCTAGGAGCCTCGAAGCCCCAGGCGTCGAAGACGACGATCTTGTCTTCGGCCGCACGATCCGACAGAGCGGATCGCAGGGCGAGCTTGATCATCTTCTTGTTGGTGCGTTCGGAGTAGTCACGCGGCTTGGGGCCGTGTGCGATACCGCCGCCGACCCAGATCGGGGAGCGACTCGAACCGGCTCGGGCTCGACCGGTGCCTTTTTGGCGCCAGGGCTTTGCGCCGCCACCGCGAACTTCGGAACGGGTCTTGGTGCTGTGCGTTCCAGCTCGGCGGGCGGCCAGCTGAGCGTTGACGACCTGGTGCATGACGGGCACGTTTGGCTTGATGCCGAACGTTTCCTCGTCGAGGTCGATGGAGCCGGCAGCCTTGCCGGCCATGGTCGTTACTGAAACCTTGGGCATCAGGCGTCACCTTTCGTGCTCGACTTCTTGACCGCATTGCGGACAACAACCCGGGAACCCTTGGGGCCGGGGACCGAGCCCTGCACAAGAACGAGGTTCCTGTCCGGGTCGGCTTGGACGATCTTGAGGCTTTGCACAGTGACCTGTTCGCCACCCATGCGTCCGGCCATCTTGGTGCCCTTGAACACTCGGGCCGGGGTAGCGCACTGGCCGATGGAGCCAGGCATCCGGTGCACCAAGTGGGCGCCGTGGGTGGCTCGCTGACCGGCGAAGTTGTGACGCTTCATAACACCGGCGAAGCCTTTGCCTTTGCTGATGCCGACGGCGTCAACCATGTCACCGGCTTCGAAGGTGTCGGCGCCGAACTCGTGGCCGATGGTGAATTCGGAGACGTCGTCGAGGCGGAGTTCGACCAGTCCGTTTCCGGGGGCGACGCCAGCCTTGGCGAAGTGCCCGGCTTCCGGCGAGTTGAGTTTGCCGGCATCACGATCACCGGTGGTCACCTGGATCGCGGAGTATCCGTCGGTGTCGGGCGTCTTGATTTGAACGACCCGGCAAGGGGTCACTTCTAGGACGGTCACCGGAATCATGCGGTTGTTCTCGTCCCAGACCTGGGTCATGCCGACTTTTTTGCCGACAACAGCACGTTGTGTCATCTCGATCTTCTTTCCCGTCAGAGGGCCGCTCACCGTGTTCTCACCCGGGCTTTCGCTCAAGTGAGTGCACAGCTCTGTAGCCGTTCACGCGAATGGCTCCACCGTGTGGGCGCTTCGGCTCAGGCGGAGCGGGTTCAGTTTTGCCGGGCGGTTCCTCGGTGGGCACACCGAGGCCTTTCACGGACGTCGTTACTCCTTGGACGGATCAGTCACGGCAAGGAGCGGGTGTTCTTCCGAACGGTTGCTCCGGCTGCGCCGAACGTCCAAAACGTGGACTAGTAGACTCTAGCGGTCCTGCAACACCGTTCCACCCGACTGTGACCGCCCGATGGCGGAAGTCGCTTCGGGTTTTTCGAGGCCGACTATTTTGGCGGCTTGTTGATGACCACGGTACTGGTCACCTTGTCGGCGATGCGCTGATTCTTGTCGTCCCACAGCGGCCAGAGTCGATCGACGATGGTGAAGATGTTGGCGGTCAGATTACCGGCGATCACGGCTATCAGCCCTCGCCCGAAGACTCGACCGACACCGGCCGGTTTGCCCGAGGTCTCTTCGACGAGCATGGTTTTCATGACCCGCTTACCTACGGTCTGGCCGGTCATTCCGTGCACGATGACGGAGTTGACGAAGGCCACGACAAAAAAGAGGAAGAAGAGTACGGCTCCGACGATCCACAACGGCGAATCAGCTTCGACCGAGTTTGCATCGGCCTCCTCGGCGGCCACGAAAGCGGCTACCGCCCCGACGATGAACGGGATCAGTACCGCAGCGTCGATTAGGAACGCCGCAACCCGTTGGCCCCAATTGGCGTAGTCAGTGCTGGCCTGGGCGAGACCGGCGGTGGACCATTCGACGGCCGGCGCCTCGAGGGCGGTTTCGCCGGACTGGCCGACGGTGGTGCCGGGCACGGGCTCGCCAACCCACTGCGAGCCGTTCCAGTACCGCAGCGTGCCTGGCGGGTCTCCTTGAGCTGCATACCAGCCGGGCTGTGCCGCTGGTTGACCGGCCGCCTGCTGAGTCGCTGTTGCTTCACTACCGTCCATACCGATACACCACTTCTTCCACCGCTTCTAACACCACTTGAAGAACACGCCCCTCCGCTTGAGTGTGTAGGCGCTCCGCGAGTTCTTTACGTTACCGGACTCGTTTGAGGTACGCCTCGCCCCGAGGCGACAGTTCGTAGCCGATTCGCAGGCTGTGGGTGAGGCCCATGTTCTTCAACTTGCGAACGTCGAGTTTGAACGGTTGGGTGTCGCGGTCGACCAGTTCGGCCATGTCGGGGGCTCGGCGGCCGGGGTGTTTAGCAATGAGCTCGAGCGTGGGGCGAGTCCAGGCGCCGTGGCTACTGGCGTTGTCGTAACGGTCGAGCCGTTTGGTAATCTCAGCGATGTCGTCGGTGCTCAGCTTGTCGTCGGCGGCCAGCTGCTCACGGGGATCGGGTTCGGCCGACAGTTCGAACCGCACTATATATAGGTGTCGTTCGGGGTCTCGCTGGGTGGGTTCGACGCCGATGTAGTCAGCCAGCTCGTCGAGCGAGCGGTAGCCGGCTGCCTTGGCCGCTTTGGCCGAGATGTCGCTTGGCGTCGTCTGTTCGACGCTTTGAACCAGCACTCGGCCGCCCCCGGTCCGGTAGACGCGCCCGGCCACCACGGTGGGACGCCTCCACCATCGGTAGGCGACGGTGATCGACCCGTCTGCTATTCCGGCCCAGAACGGCTTGGTGAATCGCACCCGTTCAAGCTAGTCGATCGGCTTAGCGGCACGGCTCGGGGTGAGGGAAGAAGTATCAAGACAGCCCGGGATTGATTGAATTTTGTAGCGCTGCTCATGACTCGTTTCCTATCATGGCGGTTTGACAGCAACCGGGGCGACCGGAGCAGCTTGCCCGATCGTTTTCCGGAGCAGCTTGCCTGATCATTTTGAGGTACGAGCACATGGCATTGGTTTCGGTGGTGATGCCCACCTGCGATCGACCCCACTTCATCCGCACAGCGCTGGATTCGGTGCTGGCGCAGACGATGAAAGACTTCGTTGTTCTCGTTGGTGACGACGGCGAGTCGCCCGACACCGAACGACTCATTGCCGAACTCAACGATCCCCGCATTCGCTATCACCGCAACCGACCCGGCCTTGGTGCCACCGGCAACTGGCTGGATCTGGTCCGCCGGGTGGAAACGCCGTTCCTGGCCACGCTGCATGACGACGACAAGTGGCACCCGCAGTTTCTTGAAGAGATGGTCGAGCCGCTTAAACAGGACGCCGATGTGGCCATGTCGTTTTGCGACTTCTGGTTGATCGACGAGAACGACCGAACCAGATTTGCGTTGACTGAACAGGAAGCGGCCCGAACCGGGCGCGACATCCTGCCCGCCGGACCAGTCGAGTACGACCGGGCCGAGGGGCTTCGCCTGGTGGCGGTCGACAATGCGCCCCAACCGGCCTATGCCGCGGTTTTGCGGACGGCCGATGTGCAGCGCCTTCAGGTTCCGGCCGATATCGAGCCTCTGTACGACATCTGGTGCAGCTATCAGTTGGTGAGGGGCAACCGGGGTTTGTTCTACGTGAACAAGCGGTTGACCAGCTATCGGGTGCATGACAACAGCGCCACCGGGCAAGGCTTCGGCGATGCCGAGGACGCTGTGTTCCAACGGATCCTCGATGAGAATGCCGACGCCGGTCCAGTGCTGGACGAGATCCGGGCCTATTGGGGTAGTTTGCAGTGGGCTCGAGGTACCCGTTTGATGGATTCGCTGGCGTCTCTGCGGCCGTCGCAGGAGCAGTTGGCCAACGCCATTCCCAATCTCCGCGGTGTCCGGTCGATATTGGCGTCGGCCGCCACCCGGTTCGCCGCTATCTGGCATATGACTCGGTTGATGCGTTTAACCAAGCAGGTGTTGGACACGCGTCGGTAGCGGCTTGCGGCCCAACGCTGCGTGGCCTGGGCGGTTCGGCTTGGCTGTGCTTAGCTGGTGTGATGACCGGCAATTCCTCTGACACTGTTCGCATCAATGGCGTGCACCACCTGGCGGTTAGCACCGCTGACATCAAAGCGCAGATCGAGTTTTTCACCGATGTGTTGGGAGCGGAACTGGTTGCCCTGTTTTGGATGCACGGGGTGCCGGGTGGGTGGCACGGTTTCTGCCGTTTGAACGATCACTGTTCGGTGGCGTTTGTTCAGTTGCCGGCCAACGCCGACATTGAAGCGGAGCAGGGTGTGACTCATGC
>CALJMD010000131.1 GCA_937981915.1 uncultured Acidimicrobiales bacterium | reverse complement strand
AGCGCAAGAGGCCCACAGCGAAGCCGGAGTGGAGAACCACGGCTCCAACGGCATTTCGCAGCGTCTGGGCTACGAGCCCAACGGTATGTCGTGGGCCACCCATCAGGACCAACCGGTACTGGGACAACGGTGGCGTCTGCTGAGAGAGCGTTGGGAAGCCGACCGTCGAGACGACATCCAGCTATTCGGCGTTCAGGCGTGCCGCGAGGCACTCGGCCTCACTCCGCGCTAAGCCGACTGTCGCCGTCAACGTGTCCGCCGCTTAGACTCTGCACAAAGTCGGCCACGTGTTGCTCAAGCGCTGCGAAGGCCACGGCCGGGTCATCGGAGAAGTTCGGGATCGACCAGTCGATCGGCTGTCGATCGGTTGGCAGATCGGAATGAGCGCACCCAATGTTGACGATGTGATCGGCGTCGGCGAGATCACCGGCTGTCACCAGTCGCGGCACGGAGTCGACGCGGTAGCCGTCTGATTCCAGTTGTGCTCGAACGATCGGCAGGACGGCCTCATCCGGATCGGTTCCTGCGGTGGAGACCGCTATGTCCAATCCCTGCTCGCCACCCATGCGATCGGCGTAGGCCGCGGCGGCGACACTTTTGGCCGCGTTGTGGGGGCACAGGAAGAGTACGTTGATGGTCATGCGGGACCTCCAGTAGCGAATTGGACGACAATGCCGATAGCCGCGGCGATGGCGACCACCTGCAGCGTGGTTAGCTTTCGGCTGATCAGCGCCACTCCGGCGCCAACGGCAATCAATAGGGCGGGCACGTCAATAGTCGACAGGTTCGGCTGATAGAGGATTGCGCCGAAGCGTTCACTGACGTCCACTTCTCCGAACAGTGTGAACAGCGCAAACCACACCGCCAAGTTGAGGACCACACCGACGACGGCAGCCGTGATCGCTGACAACGCCGAAGTGAGCGATGGACGCCCTCGCAGATGTTCGACGAATGGTGCGCCAAGGAAGATCCACAGGAACGATGGGATGAACGTGACCCAGGTGGCCACCACGGACCCGGCAACGCCGGCCCACAACGGTGACAGCGTTCCCGGCGAACGGTACGGGCCCATGAACCCTACGAACTGGACAACTTGGATGAGTGGCCCCGGGGTGGTCTCGGCCATGCCGAGGCCGGAGATCATCTCGCCCGGTTCAAGCCAACCGTAGGTGTTCACCGACTCCTGAGAAATGTAGGCCAACACCGAGTAGGCCCCACCGAAGGTGAGCACCGCGGCGGTGGAGAAGAACTCGGCAACGTCCACGTAGATCGACTGTGACCCGAGCGCGACGGCCAGAGCGACGACCGGACCGAACCACAACACCAAACCGGCCGTTAGGACTCGCAGTGATCTGGCCACGGTCGGGCGACCGACGTTGACGTCTTGGTCGCCGACTAGGACGTCCTCGTCGTTGCTCACCGACTGTTCGTCGTGTCCCACGATCAGGTTGAAAACGTCGGGCCGGTAGATCCCTCCGACCAGTCCGGTGACCCCGGCGGCCAGAACGATAAACGGGAAGGGAACGGTGAAGAAGAAGATGGCGACGAAGGCGGCGACGGCGATGGCCAACATGACACTGTTCTTGATTACTCGACGGCCGATTCTCACCACGGCGTAGGCCACCACGGCGATGACGGCTGCTGAGATCCCGTAGAACAACCCGGCGACCCAGGTGACGTCCCCGTACGCGGCGAAGAGAATGCTGAGGACCATGATGGAGACGAAGCCGGGGAGGATGAACAGCGACCCGGCGAGTAACCCACCCATTGGGCCTCGAAGCAGCCAGCCGAGGTAGGTGGCGAGCTGCTGTGCTTCCGGTCCTGGCAGCAGCATGCAGTAGTTCAAGGCGTGGAGGAACCGTTGCTCACCAACCCATCGGCGTCGTTCAACGATTTCGTCGTGCATGACGGCGATCTGCCCGGCGGGCCCACCGAAGCTGTTGGCCGCCACCGTGGTCCAAGCGGCCAACCAGTCTTTCTGGGCGATGCGACTGCCTGGCGGCTCGTCGGCGTCGGCGTCGGCGTCGGCGGCCGAAATTCCGCGGGACTCGGCCGCCGCCGACGATCCCTCAACATCATTGTGTAACCGTGGTTTCACCTTTTGCAACGCTAGCCTTGTAACCGTGGTTGCGCAACCTGTTGACTCTCACTCCGGTACCTCCCCCCTCGGAGACAACTGGTCACTCTTGAGTTACCGAGTGCCCCGGGAGCCATCGACGCCGCGCATCGCCATCTGGCGGGAGCTCCGAGACATCGGTGTGGCCCAAATCGGAGACGGACTGGTGGCCCTGCCAACAACCGACCGAAACCGGGAGCGGCTCGAATGGCTGGCGGCCAAGGCTCTCGAAGCGGGTGGCGAAGCGATCGTCTGGGATGCAACGCCGACGGCCAAGCGCGACAGGCGAGCCCTCGCCCAACAACTCCAAGAGGCCCGCAACCATGAATATGGGGAACTCATGAACGAGATTTCAGACACGGCTGAGGTTTCGCAACGGACGATCAAACGGTGGCGGCGACAGTGGCGGGCCATCGACAAACGGGACTACTTCAACGCACCGAATCGTGATGTGGCGAAAGCGGCGATCGACGCTCATGCCCAGCTCCAATCGACCGGGGCCACCCGATGAAGTGGGCGACGCGGCGGAACATTCACGTGGACCGGGCGGCCTCGGCATGGCTCATCAGCACCTACGTGGACTCCGAAGCCGAGTTCGTTTACGTGGACGACCTGGACGAGGTACCCGATGACGCTACGGCATTCGACTTTGTCGGGTGTGCGTTAAGCCACGTCGGCGACTACATCACTTTCGAAACCATCCTCGATACCAATCAACTGGACGACCCGATCCTCTGGCGCATCGGCGAAATCATTCACGAAGCCGACGTAGAAGACGGCCGCTTCGACGCCCCCGAAGCGGCCGGTTTCGACATCATGATTCGGGCGCTCAGCGCCAGCCACGACGACGAAACAGTCAGGGCGATTGTTGCCGACATCTTGACCAGCCTGGAGCAGTACCTGCGGGCCGAAGCCCTGGGGTAGCTCCAGGCACGGTCGCGTACCTACGGCGTCCTCCCCTATATCTCCCGATGTATCCGCCGGGCCGAGCGGAAGGGGTTGCGGTACAGGCCTTGGTCGTGGCTGTCCACCCCTACCTCCAGCTCGCAGTCCGACAGCGGGTAGGCGACGCACGTCAGCACGTACCCGGCGCCGGCCATGTAGTCCTTCAGCCCAACTGCCTCGGACTGATCGACCTCGCCGGACACCAACCGGGCGGCACACGTGACGCAACCCCCGTAACGGCAGCCGTAGGGCAGCGTGAGACCGTCAGCCTCGGCTGCTTCCAGCATGGTCTGGTCCGGGCCGCACTCGACGACGCGACCGTCCCGGTTGGTCAGTGTCACCCGGTAGAGGGGCGTTGGACTTTTGCCGATGTCCGGCTGCACTACGCCTACGTCCAAATGTCGGAGGTGCAGTCGCCCCCCGGGTAGCGGGTTTCGTGGCAGCGTGACGGTCCGTTTGGTTCCGCCCCGAAGTCGACGAAGAAGTCCGGGTTAATGGACATGCCCCCGTTTGCGGTGTCGCAGTCGACCATGAGCATGGCCGATCCGGCCTCATTCATCCCCGGGTAGAACTGGTTGTCCCAGGTGGAAAACAGCGACGTTGTCACGTACAGACGCTTGCCGTCGAGCGACAGCTGAATCATCTGCGGCGCACCTTCTATCTTGTGGCCGTTCACTTCGGGGGCTTTGTCCAACAGCCCGCCGATCCACACCTGCCCGGTGAGCTTGGGGTTGGACGGATCGGAGATGTCGTACTGGCGGACGTCGCCGTGCAACCAATTGGAGAAGTACAGGTACTTGTCGTCCATGGACACCAGCACGTCGGTGATCAGGCTGGGGACCGGGAAGTCCCAGCCTTCCAGGTCGACCGGGTCAACGTCGATGATCTTCTCCACGTGGATGTCCGAACCGTCTTCGGCCGACCCGTCACCGTTCTTGTACCAGTGGTGAATGTTGGACGACAGGGTTGCCCCCACATACCCGTGGGTGGAATCCGGATCGTGGTGGAAGCGGACCTCAAGCGGGATCATGCCCTCTTCACCCAGGTCGACGGTGCGGATGATCTTCTTGCCTTCGAAGTCCCAGAAGTGAATGCTGTGCCCGTATTTGCCGGCTTGCACGTCAGCCAGGTCAAAGCCAGGCATGAACGTATTGGGTGACCCCCACTCCGACGACACCATCATGTTGTGGCGAGGCTGGTACCAGAAGTCGTAGTTGAACGACATGCCGCTGATGTCGTTCTCCCAGCGACCGACGATTTCGAAGTCTTCGTTGAGGTGCAGGAAGCCGCCAGGCCCTTCGCCCGTTGCGTCACCCAACATGGAGATGATGATGTCCGAGCCTAGGCAGTGCACGGTGTGCGGGGCCGACAGATTCGTTTTGGCTTTGATCTCGTCGCCTTCGATTACTTTGTGCAGCGTTGGTTTGGCCGGGTCGGTGCCGGTGTCGATGATGTGAAGGCGCGACGACCGCACGCCGGGCACGATCATGTACTTGCGTTCCTTGCTGGAGTCGTCGTGGCACGACGAGCAGGCGTTCCAGCCGGTGTGGTGCAACTCGTCCCCGATGTTTGGCATCTCGGTCCGGGCGATCACCTGGGAGTAGGTGGGCGACTCCGGGTCGGCGTCGATGGTGGCTAGGTAGTCGGGGGCTTCAACTCCGGTGCCGGTGTACAGGCAAACGGTGTACAGCAGCTTTTCTCGCTCGGCCGCCATCGCCTCTTCAGGCGATGCGTACCCCGGTCCGCAGCAGGTCTCGGTGTTTTCAGTCATGGCGCGCTCCTCCACCCTGATGGTGAGTGATCAGAGCCCGCGCCACTGGCAAACGTAGTTCAGTGGTGCTGCTTGTCGCCAATGCGGCAAGTGGGCCCCTGCACCTGGTGATCAGCACACACATGGGCAACGTGCGGCGGGCCCCGAGTGTGAGACAATGGAACCGCCTAACAGCGGAGGGAGCAATGGACGACTTGCGAGTGCTGTTGATCGGGGGCCCTCCGGGAGCGGGCAAGACGACGCTGGCCCGGTCGGTCGGCGCCAAACTAGGGTTCCTCACCACAACCGTAGATGACCTGGTCACAGCAGCCCGCCTTGCCACCGACGCCACCTACCAACCAAGCCTCCATCTACGTGGCGGCGTTGGTACGTTGCTGTACTTTACGCAGGGTCCGCCCCAACGGCTCATCGATGATGCTGTGGTGCTCAGCGAATTCATGTGGCCAATCCTGACCACGATGATCAAACGACATGCCGCAGACGGCGCACCTATCGTGATGGACTGGTGGCTGTTTGATCCCGATCGGGTGGCCGACATCACAAGCGGAGCGATCAAGTCGATCTGGCTCCACATCGACCCGGAGGTGCTCGGCCAACGCGAATGGAACCTTTCGGCGTTCCGTGAGGGTTCGAGCAACCCGGAACAGATGCACACCAACTTCATGCAGCGCAGTCTGTGGCGTAATCAGTTGATTCTGGAACGGGCCACAGCGCTAGGTCTACCGGTGTTGCATCAGCCTGGTGATCGGTCTGTCGAAGATCTGACCGACGAGGCGCTGACCATAGTCGGCCGCGGCGAACCAGGCCGCCCCTGATTTTCGCCTAGGCGTCAGCCGGCAGCCATCGCCTCTTCGACCTTGGTGATCCAACGCTCGTAGGCGTCAACGTCTTGGGCGCCCGGGATGGGCAACACACCGTTGATCACCACGGTGGGCACCGCGGAGACGCCGTTTTCGATGGCTGAGTTGTGGTCGTCGATAACGGCTTGGGTCATAGCGGAGTTGTGTTCTTCCAGTCCGGCGACAAAGGCGGCCCGATCAACCCCTACTTCGGCGCCGACATCAATCAGCACCTCCCAGTTCGAGATGTCACGGTTGTCGGTGAAGTAGGCCGAGAGCAGCGCCCGGTGGTAGGCGGGCACTCGGTCGGGGTCCACGACCTCCAGCGTTTTGGCCGC
>CALJMD010000130.1 GCA_937981915.1 uncultured Acidimicrobiales bacterium | reverse complement strand
TTCGTCGAAACCTCGGACGCTCTTATGGCAACCGGCAGGCCACCCTGTCCGCTGTGTGGACAGCCCCTGGACCCGTCCGGGCACGCCTGCCCACGATTGAACTAGCTGAGCGGCCCGGCCAAGATGGCGGCATTCAACCTGCCCACCGACCAACTGATCGATCTGTTCCAAACGGGAGACATCGAGGTGCTCGGCCGCATGCCGTACAGCTCGAACGCCACCTTGTTGGTAAACGTCACCGACGGCTCCGATCGAGACACATCGCGATCCCACCGAGCCATCTACAAGCCCGGCCAGGGCGAACGGCCGCTGTGGGACTTCCCACGAGATCTGTACAAGCGAGAAGCGGCCATGTTTCGTCTGGCCGACTTTCTTGGCTGGGAGGTGATTCCAGCCACGACGTTGGCCGAGGGACCGTTCGGCGAAGGTTCGGTTCAGGCGTTGGTCGACGCCGATTTCGAGCATCACTATTTCACGCTTCACGAAGAAGGCGTGGGTGACACCGCGCTTCGAAAACTCTGTGTGCTCGACATCGTCGGCAACAACACCGACCGCAAGTCCGGACACTGTCTGTGGGCTCCCGACGAGAGTGTGGACAATCCAGATGACCAACCGGTCTACGGCATCGACCACGGCCTGTCATTCCATGCTCAGTTCAAACTTCGGACCGTCATGTGGGACTACGTGGGCGACCCCCTTCCCGCCGACGTCATCACCGACCTCGAACGGTTGAGCGACGAAGGTCTACCGGCCGACATCGCCTGCCTACTCGACACCTTCGAGTCCGACGCCACAATAAGTAGGGCCCGTGCCCTGTTGAGCGAAGGACGATTTCCTGACGACGAAACCGGGGGGCACCGGTGGCCGTGGCCGTTGGTGTAGGGCAACACCGACGGATTTGTTCTGATCCCCAGTACTCAGGCACCACAGGCTAAACCCCCTGACATAGCACACGAAGGCGCCGCTAGTTGCTTGGACAGGGATCACCCGGGATATCCTGACATCCGCGTTTCGGCACTGGCAGCCGCACACGAAACGGGCGCCGTCCGTCTCTGGAACTGCTATCTAGAAGCGGCAGCGGAAAGGTAGGGATGCGAAGATGAGCAACCAAGGCGAGCTACCACAATGGGCGGCCTCAGCCGGACAACCGGCCACGGACTACATGAATCAACCACCGAACCAACGTGGGGGTCGACGCTGGCTGTTCGGACTGCTTGCGCTAGCGGCTCTGGCCGGAACCGCGATCGGTGGTTATCTTCTCGCCGGCCTTTTGGACGACGGCAGCACTGACACCACCGCTGATCCAGCAGCACCGACCGCAGCCGAAGCCGACGAGACAGCAGACGAATCGAGCGATGCGACCGGAGACGACACCGCCTCCGACGACTCGACCGGCGATGACGCCTCCGGTTCGGACACCGAAACGGCGATGGAAGATGACGACGAGTCAGCGTTAGAGGTCGAAGGAACCACGACCACCGAAGCGCCCGACGAAGACGCCGCCGCCGAAGATGGCACCGAAGATGGCAACGAGGACGACACCGCAGACTCCGCCTCAACCGATCTTAATGAGTCGGCCCGAACCGCAGTGTTCCGGCAGGGCAAGCTGTTCCTGGGAGGAACCGTGCCCAGCCAGGAGATCGCCGACGCCATCGTCGCCACAGCGGCTCAAGTGGTCGGCCCGGACAACGTTGAGGCCGACTACGCCATTGACCCGGAGGTCGATTTCGACCCAGGCGAGTCGACTCCTCTCTACGTCGAAGACGTCGTGTTGTTCCAGTTCAACAGCGTGGCCATTGACCCGCCGTTCCTGCCAATCCTTGATCTCGGCGTGTTGTTGCTTCGCCAGAATCCTCAAGCCTCGGTCACGGTCGTTACTCGAACTGATGCCGCCGGGAGCGAGGAAGTGAACCTTGAAGTGGCCACGCAGCGGGCGGCCGCTGTGCTGGAGTACTGGGTGTCAAAGGGTGTTGATCCGTCGCAGATTCTGCTCGATCCCCGAGGTGAAGAAGGGGCATCGGAAGCCGACGACGAGCAAACTCAAGCCACTCAGCGTCGCGCTGAGTTCTTCTTGACCAACGTCTTGGGTTAGGGCCCCGGCTCTCCGGACCGGCGAGGCCCCGGAGACTGTCACAGCGGCTGAGTAGGTTGGATCTGTTATGGATTCCACCCTCAGCTCTTCTCTCAACTCTCAACAGCAGGCGGCGGCCAACCATCGAGGCTCCCACTTACTTGTTGTGGCCGGGGCGGGCTCCGGGAAGACCAGAACCCTGGTTTCCCGGGTGGTTTCACTTCTCAACGACGGCTGTGATCCGGGGCGAATACTGCTGCTCACCTTCACTCGGCGGGCGGCGGCCGAAATGGTCAACCGGGTCGCTTCGGCCTGTGGCGAAGGGGTCGAATCATCTCAACGACTCGCATCGCAAATCTGGGGTGGCACGTTCCATGCCACCGCCAACCGGCTACTGCGTCACTACGGTTCGGCGGCTGGACTGCCCGAAGGCTTCACGGTGTTGGATCACGCCGATGCCATCGACCTCTTCGGCCTTGTCCGCATGGAAGCCGGGTTCGGGGAGCGGGCCAAGCGGTTCCCAAAGTCGGAAACCATCGCCGCTGTGTACTCCAGAGTGGTCAACAGCCAAGCACCACTAGATGAGGTGCTAACCAAGGACTTCCCCTGGGTGGCTCCCCACCGCGACGAACTCCGTGAGCTCTTCAACGCCTACACCACTCACAAGCGAAGCGCTCACGTTCTCGACTACGACGACCTTCTCTTGTACTGGCGGGGTTTAACGGCCAGCCCCATCGGCGAAGCCTTACGATGCCTGTTCGATCACATCCTGGTTGACGAATATCAGGACACCAACCCGATTCAGGCCGACATCGTCAAAGGAATGACCGGCCACGACACCCAGGTGTGCGTGGTCGGTGATGACGCCCAGGCCATCTACGGTTTCCGCTCGGCCACCGTGGCCAACATGTGGTCATTCCCCGACACCTTCGAGGGAACGCAGTTGATCACCCTCGAGCAGAACTACCGCTCAACTACACCGATTCTTGAGGTGGCCAACGCCCTGTTGGCCCAGAACGAAGACAACGTCGGCGATTCCGGCGAGACCACAACCCGCGGTTACTCCAAGACGCTTTGGACCGAGAAAGCCGGAGGGGTCCGACCAAGCCTTGTCACCTGCTACGACGAAACCGAACAGACCAAGGTTGTTTCCGAACGAATCCTCGACGCCCGCGAACGTGGAATAGAGCTTAAGCAACAGGCCGTGCTATTCCGAGCCGGCCACCACAGCGACGCCCTGGAACTGGAGTTGGTCCGGCGCAACATTCCCTACGTCAAATACGGCGGGCTCAAATACCTCGAAGCGGCCCACGTCAAAGACGTGTTGAGCCTGCTCCGCATCCTGGAGAATCCCGAGGACCGACCGGCATGGCGCAGGGTCCTGCTCGGCCTGGACGGTGTCGGACCGGCAACCGTGCGGCGACTCATGGACGAGCTTCGGGTCAATAAGCCGAAGGCTGATGCCTTGGCTCGCTTCGTTGACGGGCTGGGGCGAATGCCGGCCGCGGCAACCGATCAGGCGGCCGAACTACGGCAAGCTCTTGCCGACTGCCGGGTCGGCCAACCACCATCAGAGCAGATCGATCGGCTCAAGCAGTACTGCAATGTGTTGTTCCCCCTGCGCTACGAGAATCCCGACGCACGTTTGGCCGACATTGACCAGCTTGCGGTCACGGCTCGCCAGTACACCGAGCGAAGCCGGTTCCTGGTTGAACTCACGTTGGATCCGCCGGAGCGCACCGGTGATCTCGCCGGACCACCCCATCTTGACGACGACTGGCTGACACTGTCCACTATTCACTCCGCCAAAGGGTCGGAGTGGCGGGCCGTGTACACCATCCACACTGCCGACGGTAACATCCCCTCGGACATGGCCATTGGTGATGCCGATGGTCTAGCCGAAGAACTGCGTCTGTTATACGTGGCCGTCACCCGGGCACGAGACGAGCTCACCGTAACCTTTCCGCTGCGCTACCACGTTCATCAAACCATCCAGCGGGATCGCCACCATTTCGCTCAACTCAGCCGGTTCCTTGAACCGGTGCGGGAGCTGTTTGACGAACAGGATCTCAACCTCTCGGCGTCGGCTCAGCGTCACGCCATCCGGCCGGAACTGGCCAATCTCGGAGTCGCCGACGAGGTCGACGTCATGCTCCAGTCTCTGTGGAGCTGATCGGGTTGACCGATCCAGCACTACGATCGTAGAGGTGACCGATTTCGCGACCGGCGATGTTGAGACGCTCATCGACATCCCGTCGACCCTCAATGTGAAAGACACCGTTCGCGGCGCCAAACTGCCGGTCATGGTCGGCCCGACCGAACTGTGGTGGGTCACCCGCACCCCTGACGGGCCCGGAACACTCAACATGGAACGCGTTGCTCAAAATCAGGTGCAGACCCGCGCCTGGGGGCCGGGCTCACAGTGGATGGTCGATCAGGCGCCCCGACTCCTCGGGGCCGACGACGACCTGACCGGTTTCGACCCCCAAGGTCCGATCCGAGAAACATGGCGACGAAAGCCGTTCAAGCTGGCCCGAACCGACATTTTGTGGGACGCCTTGATCGGGGCCGTCTTCGGTCAAAAGGTGCAGGTCGCCAATGCGGTGAAGGCCAGACGGATGCTGGCACGAGGTTATGGCGAACCGGCGCCCGGCCCGCGGCGAGGTTGGGTGCTTCCGAGCGCCGAGCGGGTAGGCGAAATGGGCTACTACGAATTTCACCGTTTCGGGGTGGAGCGAAAGCGGGCTGACACGTTGATTCGAGTAGCCAGAGAATTCTCCCGGTTGAGTCATCTTGGTAGTCGCACGCCCACACAGGCCAAGCTTCGGCTACAACAAATCCGCGGCATCGGCCCGTGGACGGCGGCGATGGCCACTGCGGCCGCCTACGGCGACGCCGATGCCGTGCCGGTCGGCGACTTTCACATTCCCAACACGGTTGCCTGGGTGTTGGCCAACGAGCCCAGGGCTGATGACGAGCGAATGCTTGAACTGTTGGAACCGTACCGGGGGCATCGTTGGCGGGTCATTCGTCTGGCCAAGTCGACCAGCAAAGCACCGGCGTACGGACCCAAGTTGTCGTTGACCGGCGACGGTCTGAATATGGGCTCGTGACCGACCGATTCCGTCGCACTAACTTCGATGCCTGAGCTGCCGGAGGTCGAGACCATACGCCGGGACCTGGCGCCACGATTGGTCGATCGAGCGATCCGCCAGTCGGGTTCGCATTGGTCGACGAAGTTCACGCCGGCCACCGAGGTTGATCGCTACCGTTTCGTTGAGTTGAACCGGCGGGGAAAGTT
>CALJMD010000129.1 GCA_937981915.1 uncultured Acidimicrobiales bacterium | reverse complement strand
CTGGAGTCGGCTTCTGATTCTGCTTCTGATTCAAGCTTGGGGCGAAGCGGTATGAGTCGCCCGCTGATCAGTTGCACCCTCGGTACCAGGCTGGCGGCGTCGGGTAGTACGTCGGCCAAGTCGAGATTGAGCGGCCCGCCGTCAACCCACAGTTGAGTGCCGTCGGCCCGATGACAGTCGCCAAGGGCCTCGGCAGCCTCGGCGCTCTCGGGTATGGTCGCGCCGAGGGCCAACGCCAGTTGTAGCGGTGCGAAGGAAACCTGACCGTCGATGGCGACGACTGCGTTGGCGGTTGCGGCGAAACGTAGTCGCTCGCCGGGGATTTGGTAGCCGGGACCGAGCTGGTGGAACGGGGGGAGCGCCTCGGCGGGCGGCTGCAGGTCGGGGCCGGGGGCCGCTCCATGCCACCTGATGATCAGTGGGGTCCGTGTCCGCCAGGCCAAATGCAGCCGCTCGATCTCCTCGTCGTCGATGTTGGCCTGATCGACGGTGATCTCTTCGATGCCGTCAATGTCGGCCCACGGCTCCGGTATTGGGTCGTCGGGGCCGATGACGACGCTACGTCCGAGATCGCTCGGTCCGGCCAGGCGTGACGGTGCGACGTCCAGGGGCACCGGTTGGCTGACCTTGACCGGCTTGGGCCTTGAGTTCTGCTTGGGCCCTGAGTTCTGCTTGGGCCTTGAGTCTTGCTCGGGGCTTGAGTTTCGCCTGGGCCTCGAGTCCTGCTTGGGTCGGCTGACCGACAGCTGGTTGTTCGTCTGGGCCGGGGCATGAGCGTCGGCGCCGGACAGAGCACACTGCTTGACCTCGGCGACGGAGGCGTGGTGGCCGCCGCAGTGCCCACAGGAGATCTTGCGTACTGTCACGCCTCAAGTCTGCCAGGGGAACAGATGTTCTCCCCGCGGGGTGTGAAAGTCCCGGTCGTTCGGGATGAGAAGTCTTGCCCGCCGGGTTACTGCGATGCCTGTTGTATCGGGCGATAGTGATATCGGTTCTAGTCTCCGTAGAGATCGCGGAGGAACCTACGGGAGAGACGTGTGACTCAGAGCGCAACGACAGATGTGGCCGATTACGACCTAATCGTGCTGGGTGGAACCGCCGGTGGTCTTTCGGTTGCCGTGTCGTCGCTTCGGTCCGGCCTGTCCCGTGTTCGCGTCATCGTGCCGGAGGGATCGGTGGCGTTCCCCAGCCTGGTCCCGGAGAACAAGATCGAGGTCGGCTATCGAGAACAGATTCTCGGTGTTGACGTCGTCAACGATCTTCTGGTCGTGTCTACCGATCAGCGGACGTATCGAGCGAGGGGATGCCTGGTTTCGCTCCGACATCGGGACCCGACCTGGTCGCCGCCGATTGCCATTGACACCGCGGTGGCCGGGGTCGACCCAGAGTCTGGACCGAGGGTGACTATCGATGATCTTCCGGCCCGATTGAACGATCGCGACGTGCTGGTGGTCGGCCATACGAATCATGCCGTCGAATTGGCCGCTGAGGCGGCCGACTCGGGGGCCGGAGTGGTGTTGGCCGCTAGCGGGCTTGACCCAGCTCGCCTCGCTCCCGCCGCTGACGCTGTGTTACGTCGGCTGGAACGGGAACGTCGACTCACCGTGTTGTACCGGGCGGTGCCCGATGAGATAGGCCGCCACGGGGACTACCCGATCGCCTTCTTCAATGACCGTCGTACCCCCGACCTTGAATTCGACCACATCGTGTTCGCCTCCGAGCGGTGCACCCCGACGGTGGAAGAACTCAAAATCACCGCCGCTGCGGTAGACAGCGGACGGTTGTGGTTCAACGGTGCGCCCGAAGGGCCGATGACAGTGCCCAGCGGCCATTCGTGGGAGGTCGGGCGAATGCTGGCCGACGCCGTCTTCCCTGAACTTGAGCCGGCCGAACCGCCCTCGACACTCCGGCGCCGGGTTCGCCACCAGTCGGCTATCGAGGAGTTGTGCGCCGAGCATTACAACGCCACCATTACGGCCTTCGAACAGCGGCACTCTGATCTGTGGGTGCTGCGGGTTCGCCCGGACCACGGCGACACCTCTCATCTCCCCGGGCAGTACGCCTCACTCGGACTCGGCTTCTGGGAAGATCGAATCGACGACTACGTGGACCCGAGCATCGACGACAAGTGGTTCAAACTGGTTCGACGCTCGTATTCCATTTCACATTCGATGTTCGAACCCAGCGGCTACCTGGCCCCGCCCGACACCGAAGAGCTTGAGTTCTACATTGTCCTGGTACCGGCAGACGATCAACATGTGTCGGCGCTCACCCCACGGCTGGCTCGCAAGCAGGTGGGGGACCGGATCTATCTTGGCCCGAAGGTAGCGGGACGTTACACCCTCAGTGCAGTGGAACACCCTGACACTGCGGTGGTGTTCTTCGCCACGGGAACCGGTGAAGCGCCTCACAACTCGATGATTGTCGAGCTGCTACGCAAAGGTCACACCGGTCCGATCGTGTCGACAGTGACGGTACGGAACTGGGCTGACTTGGGCTACCTGGAGGCTCATCGGGCGCTGGAGGAGCGGTTTGCCAACTACCGGTACCTGCCGTGGCCAACCCGCGAGGCCGACGTTCCCAAACGCTACCTGCAGGACCTGATCCGCGACGGCGACATCGAACAAGCCTTAGGTCGGGCACTCAAACCCGATTCGACCCACGCCTTTTTGTGTGGCAACCCGGCCATGATCGGGCTGCCGGAGGACAGCGACGACGGCGGGGAGGTTCGCTTTCCTCAGCCAACCGGCGTGATTGAGTTGTTGACCGAGCGCGGGTTCACGACCGACACCCGAGGTCGGCCGGGCAACATCCACTTCGAAGAATACTGGTAGACCGTGTACCGGTAGACCGCGTACCGGTAGACCGAAAGGATTCCCATGGCCGTCGATCCGCTGCTTGAGCCATTTCAGCTCGGCCGCGTGACGCTCAAGAACCGCATCTTCTCCAGCGCTCATGCTCCGGGCTACAACACCGACGGCACACCCAACGAGCGGTATATCGCCTATCACGAGGAGAAAGCCAAAGGTGGTATTGGCTTGACCATGATCGGTGGGTCGAGCAACGTCTCACCAGACTCGGCCTCGCTGTGGGGGCAGCTCTATTTCGGCGACGACGCCATCATCGATCCTCTGTCTGAGCTGGTTGATCGGGTGCACTGCCATGGGACGGCTGTGATCAGCCAGGTAACTCATATGGGGCGTCGCAATGTCTCCAACGACGGTGACTGGTTACCGACCGTCGCCCCGTCACCCATCCGCGAACCGATGCATCGGGGCTGGCCGAAACAACTGGAGAAGTCCGACATACGTCGCATCGTCGGCGACTTTGCCGCCGCGGCGGCCAGAGCTCGCACCGCCGGGCTGGACGGTATCGAACTGTGCGCCACCAGTCATCTGATCGACCAGTTCTGGACGCCACTGTCCAATCGTCGTAGCGATGAGTACGGCGGGCCCATCGAGAACCGGTTGCGTTTCACCATTGAGGTGCTCCAATCGATTCGAGATGCCACCGGTTCCGATTTGCTGGTCGGCATTCGCATGATCGGCGACGAGGACCAGATCGGCGGCCTCACCCGCACGGAGAGCGCTGACATCGCCCTACGGCTGGCCGCTTCCGGCCTGCTCGACTTCGTCAATATCACTGGGTCGTCGCTGGCCACCGAGGAGGGACTCTCCAAAGCAATACCGCCGTCGGGTACCCCACTGTTGCCGTTTCTGCCGGTTGCCGCCGCTATCAAAGAGTCAGTCGATCTGCCGGTTCTGCACGCCACCCGGATAACCGATCTGGCTTCGGCCCGTCACGCCATCGGCTCGGGGCTCGTCGACCTGGCCGGGATGACCAGAGCACATATTGCTGATCCACATATCGTCGCCAAGCTGGAGCGAGGCGAAGCGGAGCGCATTCGGGTCTGCGTCGGTGCGTCTTTGTGTATCAACCGTCTGCACCAGGGAATGGATGCAGTCTGCATTCAGAACCCGGCCACGGGACGCGAGACCCGCATCCCCCAGCTGGTTTCTCGCTCTACCGCCCCGCCACGAAAAGCCGTGGTCGTCGGGGCCGGTCCGGCCGGACTGGAAGCAGCCCGGGTGTTGGCCGAACGCGGCCACGACGTGACCGTCTTCGAGGCGCAGGACCGGGTGGGTGGACAGATCGTATTGGCCTCTCGAAGCGGGGAACGTCAAGCTGAGCTGCTGGGAGTTGTTGGCTGGTTGGAGGAGGAGTTGCTGCACCTCAACCGGTTTGGTGGCAACGTTGATGTTCGGCTCAACAGTCCTGTCGACGCCGACGACGTCGTGGCTCTGCGGCCGGACATTGTGATTGTCGCTACCGGTGGTTGGCCGGACACCAGTTTCCTGGACGCCGGCCAGGAGTACGTCCACACCTCATGGGAGGTACTGGCCGGGTCTGTTCGAGTTGGCGGGAGTGTTCTCATCTATGACGACCACGGAGGCGAACAGGCACCGTCAGTGGCTGAGTTTCTGGTTGGCCGAGGCGTGAACGACATCGAGCTGGTTACACCCGATCGTCTCGTCGTCCAGGACCTCGCCGCCACCACCGCACCGGCGTACCTCCGGATGCTGTACGAGAACGGTGTGCAGATGACCACCGACCACTATTTGGTCAGGGTCGAGCTCGATGGCCTGCGTCGCCGAGCGACACTGCGCAACGTGTTTACTCGTCGAGAAGTCGACCGGCTCGTCGATGTAGTGGTGACCGAGCACGGCGTCGTTCCAAACGACGACCTGTACTTGGCATTGCGGGCCGGGTCGGCCAACAACGGCGTAGTCGATCTCGGTCGACTGACCGCAGGCGAACCCCAACCCGGGCCGGACGACGGGTTCACACTGTTCCGGGTGGGTGACGCTGTCTCCAGCCGGGGGATTGCTGCCGCCATCTACGACGCCCGACGTCTCTGCCAGCACCTCTGATTACTTAGTCGGATTTGGTCGGACTTGAACGCTCTGGCTGAACATGAACGCGCTGGTGAGAGGCGGCGAAGGTGGTCGATTAGTTCGCCGGGTTGGTGAAGTTCGGTTCCCGTTTTTCGAAGAACGCTGTGATCTGTTCAACTTGATTGGGGGAGCCGACCAAGGCGCTGATTTCGGTTCGTTCGGCCGCGAAACCGTCAGCCAGACCGACCTTTGACGCGCTGTTCAGCAGGCGTTTGCCGGCACGGATGGCGTCAGGCGACTTGGAGGCGATCTCGGTGGCCATGGCCAGGGCATCGGATCGAGGGTCGTCGGAAAGTCGGGTGGCGAGACCCAGTTCTTTGGCCTCGGTGCCAGGCACCATGCGGCCGGTGAAGGTCAACTCTTTGGCCACGTCGAGCCCGACCAGATTGATTAACGTTTGCGTGCCGGTCATGTCGGGGATCAGACCCCAGCGAATTTCCAGCACCGAAATCTTGGCTTCGGGGTGGACGATGCGAATGTCGGCACCGAGAGCCAGCTGGGCGCCGGCACCCAGGGCGTGCCCGTTCACCGCGGCGATCACGGGCACCGGCAATGTGGTCCATCCGTACACCGCTTGTTGTGCCCGGTGGGTGATCCGGCCTTCCATCGGGTCGCCAGGTGACGACTTGTCGGCACTGTTGGAGTCGGTACTGTTCGAGTCACCGTCGGCGCTGTCGCGCATCCGGCTGAAGCCGCTGAAGTCCAACCCGGCGCAGAACGCCTTACCTTCGCCTGACAGCACGACACACCGCAGTGAGGTGTCGGAAGCGAGGTCGTCGGCTACCTCGACCAGTGCCTCGAACATGGCCATGTCGACGGCGTTCATCTTGTCGGGTCGGTTCAGTCGGACGTCGGCGACGCCGCCGTCACGTTCGATTGTCAGTCGATCACTCATGACCCCAGACTCTCACAGCCGAACGGCTGTTGGCACGTCGAACTGGCTGTTGGCACGTGGAACCGGCTGTTGGCACGTTAGACGTCGAACAGGGCAATAGCGTTATGTTCGATGCTGCCGATGGCGACCAGCCCGTTGTGGTGTCGAACTCCTGTGGCGGTGTGGTAGGTCGTCGGATCGTTTTCCCAGCGTTCGAGCAGGTTTCCTTGGGCGTCGTAGGTGGAGACGTTGCAGCACAACACCGGCTTCGGCTGCATGAATGCCGGTAGTGACGACGTGACCTTGCGAACCATCAGTGGCGCAGCGTGCAGTTTGGGCAGCAGCGGATTGAACACCGACGGTTCGGCCAGCCAGATTCGACCGTCGGCATCTATCGACAGGTTGTCAGGGTGGCCTTCGGTTTCGGCGAACACAGTCCGGCCTGATCCGTCGGGTTTGACGGCATGGATTTTGGCGGTGGCGGTTTCGGCCACCAGCACCATGTCCGTCTCGGCGACGTGTACCACGCCGTTGGCGAAGCTGAGGTCGTCGATCAATACGGTGGACGAGCCGTCCGGGTCGACTCTGATCAAACGCCCGGTAGCCGTGTTCTCAATTAGATCCTTCAGGTAGGAGTCGAGCGGGTACCGGGTGGAGCTTTCGCTGACAAAGATGGTGCCGTCGGCCATCACGTGCGCGTTGTTGCACAGGTTGAAGGTGATGCCGTTGACGGGGACCGGTTCGTGAGTTCCGGTTGACACGTCAACGGCCTGAAGACCAAGTGGGGCGTTGCACACCAGCAGTCGACCGTCTGGCATCCATTCCAACCCGAGCGGCTGGCCGCCGACGTCGGCCACCCGGGTGACGTCGCCGTTCGCCGGGTTGACTTTGACGATGACGCCTCCGCCCGATGCCGTGGTCCGCATCCCGGTGTAGATGTTGCCGTCGTCATCAAAGAGGGTGTCTTCGGGGGCGGTGCCGCCGACTTTGATGGTTCTCAGATTCCGCATTCGTTGCACTCCCGCTCGGTCCCGCCTGTCGCCGTCTCCGGTCACTCCGGTAGCGGATTTCGATGGGCTGACCGTAACATTCGAATTCACGCCGGTCGATTGTCGACGGTCGTTCGGCTACCGGCATCTAATTGCCGACATCCGATTGCCAGAACCTATTTGCCAGCATTTATTTGCCAGAACCTATTTGCCAGCACCTATTTGGAGGTCTGTTATGTCCGACACTGAGTCCGTTCCCGAGTCTGGTTCTGAACCTGGGCCCGAGGCCGCGGCCGATCAGGGATGGACAGCCGAGAAGGCGCTGGCCGAATGGAACCGCATCACCGCAGAGCTGGACGAAGCCAAGTCGACCTACGAGGCCGCTATCGCCCCGGCCGCTGAGGCCTACAAGGCGACGACCGCTCCGCTGGAAGAGCAGCGCCAAGACTTGGAGGCATGGTTTATGACCCACGCTGAAACGGTCGGGGTCGACGAGTTCGCCTCCGACGCCGGCAAGGTCACCATCTCCACCCGGGAGAGCCCGAAGATCGACAACGCAGACTCATTCTTCGCTTGGGTGGCGGAAACCAACAATGCTGCGTTGTTGCAGAAGCGAATCAGCGTGACCCAGTTCCGTGAGTTTCAGAAAGCCAACCCCGAGTCGGTTCCCCCGGGCGTGGTGGTAGAAGTCGACCGCTCGGCCAAATTCAAGCCAGCATAAGCTGGCCGCCGACTTAGGCGGCAGCCTGCGTAGATGAGGTTTCAAGTCAGGGTTGACGCCACCTCGACTGGCCGTTGTCGTATGGCGTGCCGTCCTTATTCGTACTTGCGCAGATCATGCTCTTCCCGGTCTTTGACTTCCCAGTCGCTCCGCTCGGGGAGCAGAAGGCCCCTGGGCTGACGAAACTCTCCAGGGTCGTCGGTGCGGCTGGGGTGCTCGCTGTAGGCGCTTGAGGCGTCGACGTAGAGGTCGTCGGTGCGGGTGCTGTCGTCGTTGAGCTGACGGGTTCTGCGCCGGTAGCCGCAGGCGAGGTCGACGAGGTGGTCGCCTGTTTGGTATCAGGCGCTACGCGACTGGGTTCGGTGGTCGGCCCTGGCTCAGCAACGAATGGCTCTGGCTCTGGCGTGAGGGTCTCGGTTGGCTGGTTGGGTTGGAACACCAGCGTCAGCGACGATTGGTCGCGGTTGAGTAGCGCAATGGCGGTCAGTTCGTCCGATGGAGCGAACGTTGCGATGCCATCAGCGGTGTCAACTGAGCCTGATGACAATGCGTCGACGACG
>CALJMD010000128.1 GCA_937981915.1 uncultured Acidimicrobiales bacterium | reverse complement strand
GGGAACGCGACGGCCGAGGGCTCCGATCGCGTCTAGCGCCATGGTCGATGCAAGTCGGTTCTGCTCTAGCCCTGTTCGGCCACGACGCCTGCTGGCAGATTGCGGGCCGCGCCGACGGCGAGAGCGGCCGTTCGGGCGATTCGATCAAGGTCGATCTCTCGACCGGTTTGAGAGAACAGTTCGAGGCCGAAGAACGCGGCGGCAGCTAGTTCGGCGATCATCTCTACCGGCACCAGTTGGGTGATGGGCGAGTCGCCCATCACCACTTCGATCTCTTTGGTGGCGAACTCGATCGATTCGGTGATGGCCTTGTTGACCGGTTCGGCCAGCGCCGGTGCCGCCCGGGAACCCACTACTAGCTCCAGCACCGCTCGACCTTCGGGGCCGGTGGCTTCGGCTCGAATGGCGTCAGCCAGTTTGGTCGGCCACTGGTTGGCGGCCTGATCGCCACCCAAAGCCTGTTTGACCCGCGTCATTCGCCGGGCACTCAGTTCTTCGGCGGTAGCCGCCAGCAAGCCGTCCATTGAACCGAAGTGGTAGAAGATCAAGCCGTTGGTGCCACCGGCTTGTGCCGCAACCGCCCGAGCGCTGGTGCGGGCGAATCCTTCCTCGGCCAGCACCGCGATGGCGGCCTCGATCAGGGATCGACGGGCGTCGTCGGGGTTGGAGCGGGGTTTTCGGGGTCCGGATTTGGCCACGCCGAAAGGCTACATGAGCCGCTTGGCAGTTGCCCCAACCAGATGCCCTGACCAGTTGAACTAACCAATCAAACTAAGCAACTGCCTTGAGCAGTTGCTCAATAGCGTGTAACGTCGGCAAACATGTACGTGAAGATGATTCTCCCCGCCCTCCTGGAAGCGACGGCTCCCCGATTCCGACCGGTCAAGTACGCCCTGTTCCCGCCGCTCGGCCTGGCCTCCCTCGCCGCCCACCTGCCGCCCGACACCCACGTTGAACTGTGCGACGAACACGTCGAAAAGCTCGACCTGGACGACGAGGTCCATGGACCCCCCGACCTGGTAGTCATCCAGTGCTACATCACCTCGGCTCGACGCAGCTACCAAATCGCTGACCACTACCGGGCCAAAGGCGTACGGGTAGCCATGGGCGGCCTGCACCCCACCTCACTCCCCCAGGAAGCGGCCGCCCACTGCGACCACCTGTTCCTGGGCCCCGGCGACGCCACCTTCCCCCAATTCCTGGCCGACCTGAAGGCTGGCCATCCCAAGCGGCTGTACGCAGACGGACAGCCGGGCGATTCCCTGGCCAAAGGTAGAACTCTGCACAACGTGCCCCTACCCCGCCGAGACCTCATCAAACGCAGCCACTATCTGGTGCCGAACTCGCTGGTGGTGACCAGAGGTTGCCCCCACTCCTGCGACTTCTGCTACAAAGACGCCTTCTTCGGACCGGTCGAACACGCCGGCACCGTCTATCCCGGCGGCAAAGGGTTCTACACCCAAACCGTCGACGGCGCGCTGGCCCAAATCGAATCGCTACCCGGCAAGCACTTGTACTTCCTCGACGACCACATTCTCGGGCAACGCCAATTCGCCAGAGACCTGTTCGGCGAAATGGAATCCATGGGTCGGCTGTGGCAGGGAGCGGCCACCGTCAACTCCATCCTCCAAGGCGACCTCGTCGAACGAGCAGCGGCCGCCGGGCTACGCAGCATCTTCATCGGGTTCGAGTCGATGAGCAGCACCAACCTGTCCGAACACGGCAAAGTGCAGAACCTGGGCCGAGACTACGACCGGGTCATCTCCCGACTGCGGGACCTCGGCGTCATGGTCAACGCAAGCTTTGTGTTCGGCATGGACGACGACGGCCCCGACGTGTTCAAACGCACCGTCGACTGGGCGGTCAACGCCGGCATCGAAACCGCAACCTTCCACATCATGACCCCCTACCCCGGCACTGGCCTCTACGACCGGCTCGACATGCAGGGTCGCATCCTGCACCGGGACTGGGACCGCTACGACACCCGGCAAGTGGTGTACCAGCCAGCGGGAATGACCCCCGATCAGTTGGAGGAGGGCTACTGGTGGGCCTACGACGAGTTCTACAAGTGGCGCAACATCGCCAAAGCGGCGTCGGCCAAGCCCACCGTGACCCGCCAAGCCCGACACGTGGCCTACTCAGCCGGTTGGAAGAAGTTCGAGCGACTGTGGGATCTGGCGGTGCGGGCCAAACGCATGCCGTGGCTGCTGCCGATCTTGGAAGGCGTTTTGTCCGGCCTCGGCTCCGTGCGCCCCAAAACACAACCCAACGCCAAGGGGCAGACGACTAACAAGACCCACCCTGTCGAGATCGCTCGGTCGGTGCCTGCACCAGCACCGGCGGTTGGAACGCCGGTAACCATCGCCGCGAATCAGGTCGGCGACCTGGTCAATTCCAGCTGAGCTTGATCTGGCTGATCCGGCAATCGCCAACCTGGTCATCCGATCCGGCGGAGGGTGGGGGCAGGATTCGCCTGACGCGATCTAGTGTTGGTTCATGGCCTTCGGCTTGGTTGAACGTACGTGGTTCCGGCGGTTGTTCCTGCTGGCCGCAGTGGTGCTGGCCCTGGTCGTAGTTCTACTGTTCCGGTATCCGTGGTCTGCCGCCGCCATCCGGGAGTCCTTTCCGGACCGGACGTGGCCGGCCGGGGGTGAGTTTGTCGACGGTGGTCGTGCGGCGGCTGAGCCGCCGCAGCGGGTTCGTACCGTCAAACCGACTGATGACTTCATAGGGATGTTCGAAGCATCGGGCGGCAGGGCGCAGATCGTGATGCGCGAGGGAGAGGTCGTCAACTCGATCTTCGGCTTCAGGGACGACCCAACCACCAAACTCAACTCGTTCTCGATGGTCAAGAGCCTGGTCGGCGTACTCACTCTCCAAGCGTTGTCCGACGGCTTGATTCCGTCGCTTGATTCCACCGCCGGGGAGCTGTGGCCCCCGCTGGAGGGGACCGAGTTAGCCCCGGTGACGGTTGGCGAGCTGATGGACATGCGAAGCGGTATCGCCTTCGAGAAAGACCCCGGTCAGGTGGGTGATGCTGAAACAGCCAAAGCTGACACCCTCGATCAGATCAGTCCGTTCGGCTCGATGGCCCG
>CALJMD010000127.1 GCA_937981915.1 uncultured Acidimicrobiales bacterium | reverse complement strand
GCGTAGTGCAGCGACGCCACTGCAAACGCGCCGCAATATTGTTTGACCCGATCAGAGTCCGGCCGCTCACCGGGCTCCAGAACCACGATGGTGGACAACGTCGCGGTGTAGAAGTCACTGCGGTCAAGTGACCTGCCTGCTTCCGCCGCCCCGTCCTCAATTTTCTTCCATACCCGCTCCATCACCCGAGGATCAGGTGGGATCGACAACACGACACCGTCACCATGTTTGCCGGCCAGCGATATCGACCGTGGACCGAACCCGGACACATACAGGGGCATCGGGTCATCGAAATTGACGAAGCCCTGGTCGGCCATGATGTGTTTGACCGGGGACGTCGAGCCCCTCCAGGTGACGAGTGCTTCTTCGCCAGCCAAGAGAGGGCGCAGCTCGGTGAGGTATCGGTCGAATTGGGCGATGGTCATCGGTTTGAGCCCCATTATCCGCACCGCCGTATTGCCGGTGCCGACACCACAGAACGTCCGACCCGGTGCCAACTGACTAACGGTCGCCATCGACGCTGCGGTCACCACCGATGGCCTGGTGGCGGCCACCGACACTCCCGTCCCGATCTTTATCGTCGCAGTTCGCGTTGCCGCTAGAGCAGCGGTGGCGTACACGTCGCTCCACAACATCTGAACGTCAGCGAACCAAGCGTGGCTGAAGCCCAATTCTTCGGCTCGGACGATGTAGTCGACATCGTCAATTCGGCTGGCGACGCAGACCCCCAGCTCCACTAGCCACGCTCCCCTGCGTCGACCTCGCCGTAAAGCCTTCTCAGTTCACGCTTGAGGACTTTGCCGGTGGCATTGTGTGGGATCTCCTCGATGAACACCACTGACTGGGGAACCTTGAACCGGGCCAGATTGGCTCGGCAGTGAGAGGTGATGGCGTGCTCGGTTAGCTCCGCCCCCTCCTTGAGCACGACGCAGGCCCTGCCAACCTCAACCCAGCGCTCATCGGGCACGCCGATCACAGATACCTCGGCGATCTCGGGTAGCTGATACAGCACCGATTCGATCTCGGCCGGATAGACGTTTTCCCCGCCGGAAATGTACATGTCTTTCCAACGATCGATGATGTAGTAGTAGCCATCGGCGTCGCGGCGGGCAGCGTCACCGGTATGGAGCCAACCGTCGGTAATAGCCTCCGCCGTGGCATCCGGTCGGTTCCAGTAGCCGGGGGTTACGTTTGGGCCCTTAACCCACAGTTCGCCGGTCACGTTGGGCTCGGTGATGTCGACACCGCTGTCGTCAACGAGGCGAACCGAGGTGTGCATGGCCGGCAATCCGGCTGCCCCGATTCTGGCCACCGCGTCTTCGGGAGGCAGAGCCAGCACCAATGGCGACGTCTCGGTCATGCCAAACGCTTGCTGGAGCGGAAGCCCCTTATCCGCCCACGTCCTAATCAGAGGTTCCGGCGTCGGTGAACCACCAACGCCACAGATTTCGATAGTGGAAAACGACGCCGACTGAAAAGCCTGGTCCTGACTCATAAACAAGAAGTTGGCCGGCACACCAAGAAAGTGGGTGACCCCGTGATCAGGATTGGTGATTAGCTCCAATGCTGTAGCGGGTTCGAACTCCCGCATGACGATATTGCGGCCACCGAAGTGAAAGGCGGGGTTGGCCCAGCAGTTCAATCCCCCGGTGTGAAACAGTGGCAGGAAGGCGAGATTGGTGGTGTCGGTTCCAATCTTGAAGAACTCGACGCTATTGACGGCGTTCCAGAACGTCATCCCCTGAGTGATGATCGCCCCCTTCGGACGACCAGTAGTCCCGGAGGTGTACATGATGGTCACCGGGTCGGCGTGATGCAGTTCGACTGCGCCGCCGAATGGATCTGAAGCGGCAATCGCCTCTTCGTAGTCGACGCTCGGATCAGCCGATGTGGTTGATGCGCCGTCCCAGTTGATCAGATGCTCAATGCCGGTGAGCTCGGCAACCTTTACCGCGACCTGTCCGAACGGCTCGTCGTGAATCAGTACCGTTGGAGCGGCATCACCCAGGATGAACTGCAGTTCCGGGACGGCCAATCTCCAGTTCAAGGGGACGAAGACGGCGCCAAGTTTCCAACAGGCGAACTGCACCTCGAACGTGTTCGAGTTGTTGTGGGCAAGGACGGCCACCCGGTCGCCTCGACCAACGCCGAAGGTTTCGGTCAGGGCCGCAGCGAGACGGGCCGTGCGATCGTTGAGCTGTTCCCAGGTGAACGATCTGTTGGTTCCCAGGTCGACAATGGCCTCACGGCCTGGTCGGGTGGCGGCATGGTGGGCTAGCCAGTCAAAACTCTGAGGGCTCATAGGAGCCAGTTCACAGCCTCACACCGCGATTGGTCAAACGGAACTGATGGTGGCCGTCTTCAATCGACGCCTCAGCGTGCGACAGCACTGGCCGGTTGATTCTTGTTATCCATCCAATCACCGATGCTCTCGGTGTAGGCCACCGGCGCTTCAGTGGCATGGGCCTTGGCGTAATACGCCGCAGCGTCAGCACAGCGAATCAGCAGGTCGATTGGCGTGACCAGCGACGCGGTGTGAAAGCCGACCGAGGCGCCGACAGTGAACGTTCGTCCGTCGAGTTGGTAGGGCACTTCGATCACCGCTTTCAACGACGACGCCAGACTACGCCCGGACCGATCGGCACTGTCGAAGGTCACCACCAAGAACTCATCTCCGCCCATCCGGCCGATGACGTCGGTGGATCTCACCGTGTTGGTAAGCCGGTCAGCCACTTCGACCAAGAGCGCGTCGCCCGCTGCGTGACCATAGGAATCGTTTACCGACTTAAACCGGTCAAGATCCAGATAGAGGGCGGTCATTTGACCAGCCTCACCGTCTTCACTTTCGGCTGCCGCCATTGCCTCGTCCAGTCGAATCCTGAAACCACGACGATTAGCCAAGCCGGTCAGAACATCGTGGAAGGCCGCATGTTCAAGCTGCTCCCGCAGCTGCTCGCGTTCTTTCATCACCGCCGAGAGTTCGTCAAGCGAACGCCGCATTGACGCTCCGATTGAAGAGCTGTCTTCTTCGACTTCGGGGCCGAGCTCGGGTTCTGCGATGTCACCACCAGCCAGCGCCCGCGATTGTTGCTCGACCTCGGTCAGCGTGGCTGCCGCTTCGTTGATGGCTACCGCGGCGTGTCGAATCTCCGTCGCTCCGGACAAGGAGATCTCAACGTTTGACTCACCTCGACGTAGCCGGTGAATCTGCGGTGTCAGCCGACGAAGCGGTGACACGACCTGCTTCGATGTCAACCAAATCGAACCGATCATGGCCACCGCCAGCAGCGCCAGCGCAGCATACGACGTAGCAATCCGCGTTTGGAGGCTGCGGTCCGCCTCGTCCACGACGCCCTGGAAGCGGTCACCCGACTCGGTGGTCACCGACGAGTAGGTTTCGAACGCCGAAACAAACTGCCGGAAGAACCGCTGGAGCGGCAGCAATCCCTGCAGCAGGTTGTCGCTCAGCGGCAGCGCAACCGATTCGGCACCCGACTCAGCAACGGCTTCCACCGTCTGACCGAAGGTCGCCCGCAACTCTGCAACAGCCTCATCCTCTTCGAGCGTTAAGAGATGATCACCGTGCAGCTTCTGTTCTGCCCGGAGCAGCGAGAACCACGCGGTTTGGAACCGTATTGCCTCGTCGCCGGGGTCCCAGCCCTCGAGCTGCAACCCCAACGCTAAATACGTGTCGCCCAGGCGAGAAGCAGCAAGCTGTACTTCGGTGGCGACCTCAAGATGATCGGCCAAACCGTTCAAACCGGAAACGTCGTCGAAGCGGGCGGCGGCCGAGCGAAGCCGTAGGCGTTCCTCGTTCTGACGGTCGGCCAACGTCTCATCGGCGGCTTCCATCAGCGGGTAGTAGACGAAGATGCTGCCATTGGCGTTCGTGCGATTCGCCAACTCCGGCGAACCAGCTAGAGCCGGATCGACGTTCTCGACCAATGCGTCAACTGCCTGTCTGCTGTCGGCCGCGATTGCCTCGACGTCAAGTCCGACGACTTGCGAGGCCAACTCGACGTTGATTTGGTAGACCTCCATGGAGATCAGGGCGCTAGTGGAGAGCCGCTCCTGGGCCAGAGCTGCTCGAGCCTGAGTAAGGTCGGCGTAGTCGGCACCACTCTGCCGCAGAACCGCCAGATTCGATTGAGCAGCTCTGGTTTCGGCGATCCGCTCTACCAGCATGACCGAGCTCAAAACCACGGGTACGACAAGAGCGGCGAGAATCACGATCGCAATTGGGATGCCATCCCACTTTCTCCGGCCATGCGCGCTCACATGTAGTTCTTCGGTCGCTTAACCGACCTGGCTGTAGTTCTTGCGCGCTACATTCACACTTCGCCCTCGCCAACGCGACTACCAGTAGGCCGAACGGGCTATGCCTTCTGTGTGCTCGCTGTGTCCTCGCTGAACCGGGGCAGACGTTAGACCTGAATCTCGTGGGTTACCGAACGAAACATCGACTCAAAGCCGAGCCTCTGGTAGAGGTGAAACGCTCCCGTGGGACTATCGCCGTCGACGCCAAGGGAGGCATGGGTCCACCCTTGTTGCGCAAACGCTGCCAGGGACGTTGAAATCAGGGCCGAGGCCACGCCCCGGCCCCGGAACTCCGGCAACGTGCCGATGTTGTCGAGCCACCCGTCTTTGCGGCCGAGCAACTGATCGTCGTGTTCGAAGCGGCTGTTGAAGCAGTGCCCGACCACGCGATCATCTTCGTCAAGGGCCACAAACGACACGTCAAGCCGGGCGGTAACACCGCCGATCATCAGCTCCCACCCTTTCCGGGCTTGCGGGGTCGAACCCCAATGATCGGCGAACGCCACGTTCTTGGCCTGGCGTATTTCCTCCGAGCGATCCGTTGGCCAGGGAACAATCTTGATCCCATCGGGCACGACGACTTCCGGCAAGTCGCTGAGTGGGCGAAGCAGTTCGATGAAATATCGCACCGGACGGAACCCAAGTGCCTCGAACAGTCGTTGCTTGCCGACTTGAAAGTCGTAGTGATCGACCCGAACGAACCGGGGAAGCTCCCGCCCCGAGGAGCGAAGCTGCTCGCTGGCGCGAGGAACCGCCCACTCCATCAGTGCCTGTCCCACACCACGCCGGCGGTACTCCGGTTCGACCTGGCCGACGATGTAGCAGCGTTCCAACCTGACTTCACTTGGGAGGTGAAAGGTGTAGGCGTACCCGGCGAGTGATTGTTGGCCATTGTCATCTACGAGAATGGCAACCCTGGTGTCGGATGTCAGATTCACCAGGCCACCGTCGAGGTCCTCTTTCAGCTCTTCCATCGACAGGATCCTGGGGACGCCGTCGTGGGCTTCGCTGCGGAGATGGAGCCGATGGAGCGACTCATAATCCGGCGGGCCGATAGGCCGTAACTCGACGTGGCTCACAGCACTACCGTAGCTTCCGAGACACCGGCAGTCGCTTCCTTTTTGCCGCCGACCGAGCCGTACTAGTCGACGGATCCGGCGTAGGTGTAGGCCAAGTCGCACAACCGGTGAGCTTCCAAGGCAACCCGGAAGTCGGGATAGGCCGGCGAAGCGCTGCGCACCGCTTCAATGAAGGCGACATCCCCATTTGTGCCCAATCCGTCAATGGCGGTTGATGCGGCAACCAACTCGGGACCCTCGATCGCTCCGGTCTGGTTCAGACCGACGGCATCAGCGGCCTCCGCCGCCAGCTCCCACCGAACCGGACCATTCCAGTCCCCTTCCAGAACCCACACACCGTGCTGGCAGAACACTTCGACGCGGCGCTGGCTCGGCCGACTCAACACGTTGTGCCAGATCGACGTCAGGCTGGCTGACGCCCCTGACTCCGCCACCAGCCAGGCCAGCGCTTGATCCTCGATGCCGTCGAGACCGTGAACGTGGGCCGTATGCGCACCGACGGAGTGAATCGGTCCGAGCATCCATGCCAGCAGGTCAAGGTCGTGAATGGAATGTTCGATCAGCGTTCCGGCACCGGCTTTGTCCGGATCGCCTCGCCACGTCGACTGGTACATTCCCTGCGTCGGTAGGTACTGGTCGTCGCGGAACACCACGTTCATGATCGGGCCGCAGTGGCCCTGTTGGACTTGATGGATGAGGAAGCGAAACGACGGCGAACGCCGAAGAACAAGGCCGACCTGATGTACCACACCGGCCGCCTCAACAGCCTCGGTCATCGAAACCGCCTCGGCATGAGTGGTGGCCAACGGCTTCTCGCAGAAAATGGCTTTGCCGGCTTCGGCCGCCGAGCGAACATACTGCGGGTGATCCGATGTCCACGTGCACACGTACACGGCGTCGACCTGATCGATCACTTCATCCGCGCTGCTGACCACGACCCCGCCAAAGTCACTGGCGAACGCCTGGGCCCTGGCCTGATCCAGGTCGTGGACGGCCACAATCGCGGCGCCCTCAGCGTCGGCCAGATTGCGAGCGTGAAACCTGGCGATCAGACCGGTCCCGATAAAGCCAACCCGCACAGTGAGTCTCTTTGACTCTGATCCCAGTGACTCTGATCCTGTTGTTTCGGATACCGGTGATTCGGATCCTGTTGTCTCGGATCCCGATGATTCGTTCATATGGCGATGCTAGTGGGTACGCTTTCGCCGTGAATTTCGGGCTTGTGCACCGATTCGACCAGTTTGTCTCGTCCCTTGCCTACGTTGGTTGTTGTGCTTAGCGACTTGGACCAGCCCGGCTTTCATCTACTGCTCGTGCGTCACGGCGAGTCAACCAACAATGCGGGCCCGCCGGAGCAGCGGGTCGCCGACACCCCGCTGACCGATCTCGGTTGGACGCAAGCTCGACGATTAGGCCCGCGGCTGGCAAAAGTGCGACCCATCGATGTTCTGCTAGCAAGCCCGTTTCTGCGCACCCTGCAGACCACCGAGCCGATCGCCCAGGCCACCGGCCTTGCCCCACACATCCGTACTGATCTGCACGAAACCGGCGGCTGCTATGCCGGCTACCATCCGGACGAACGGGTGGGAAAGCCCGGCTTGAACGCCGGAGAAATCGCTGATCAGTTTCCGGGCTACGTCATTCCGTCCGACATTGATCACAACGGCTGGTGGAAATCGAGAACGCCGGAGACGGGTGAGCAGGCCGCCAGTCGAGCGCACCGCCAACTTGATCTGCTGCGAGACGACTATGCCGATTCAGATGTCGTGGTCGCCTGCGTGGCTCACGGTGACTTCATCATGTTGATGTTGACCGCCGCCCTGGAGCACTGGCCTGGACACGAGACGGCGCCGATCGCCAACACCAGCGTCACCCACCTACGCATTGGCCGCAACGACGTTGAGCTTGTGGCCGATCGAGCCACCGGTCACCTCGAGGATTCTCACATCTCGTTCTAAGACCGTGGCCAGCCCGCGCCTTCTAAGAAATCGTCAACACCATGGTTCCGACGTGTTGCTTGGCGGTAAATGCTTCCTGGGCGGCGTGAATCTCCTCCAGCGGGAAGGTGGGGCCAACCACAGGATCGATTTCGCCCCGTTCGATGTAGCCGAGAAGGTCGGCGAAAACTTCAGGCTGAAAAACGGTCGCCCCGTACAGCTCCAGGTCATTCAGGTAGAGGGTTCGCAGATCAATCTCCACCATGGGCCCGGCGATAGCACCTGCAGTGACATAACGGCCACCTCGTTTCAGCCCGTCGAGCCATGCTCCCATGTTGGCGCCCCCGACCACGTCGGCAACCACGTCGAACGGGCCGCCGTTGGCCGCCATCGCCGCAGCCGGCAGATCTTGGGCGTCACGGTCGACGAACGAATCCGGTCCAACGGCTTCGACCTGGTCTTGTTTGGATGCACCGGCGATAGCCGTCACATTGGCTCCGCGTCGCTTGGCCAAAGCGATGAGAGCACTTCCAACTCCGCCCGAGGCACCGGTCACGGCCACCGATTGGCCGGCAACCAACCTGACTCGCTGCAACATGTGTTCAGCCGTTGACCACGAACACGGAAAGCTTGCCAGCTCCACGTCGCTCAGGTCCGAGTTGTGCACCAGAACATTGCGGACCGGGGCTTTACAGTACTGGGCGAAGCCACCGTCGGACTCCGAACCGAAGTAACCGGCCCGGCTCCGATCGGTCGGGTCATCTGCTGGCCTAATCCAGGGGTCAATCATGGCTCGCCGCCCAAGCATTGCCTCATCGACATCATCGCCGACAGCGACGATTCGACCGGAGGGGTCGGCGCCCTGGATGCGAGGATAGGTCAAGCCTCCACCGCCCCACGTTGCGTCATCCGACTGCGCCTCTTCGAATCCACCGTCGGTGGTGGCCCCGGTAACACTCCTGGAGTACCAGCCAACACGGGTATTGATGTCGGTGTTGTTCATGCCGCAGGCCGACACCCGAATGAGCACCTCATCAGCCGCCGGAACGGGGACCGCCACGTCGTGGCGAACTTCAAGCACTTCTGGCCCACCTCGGCCGGTGAGGACGGCCGCTGTCATGGTGTCTGATAGTTCAATGCCTGATTGGATCTTCACGCTTACTCTCCGTATCGCCGGGCTGTCGTCGACCATGGTAGAGATCGCACGGCACGAGCATGCGATCGGCAACGATCGGCTAGGGAGAATCGCGAAGCCAGCGCTGCAGCGCCGACACTCGGGCACCGTGTTCGGTCTCACTATCGACTGGTCGCCGCAGGATCGGAAATGGTTGGCCGGTGTCGATCGGATCGGACAACGCTTTCAGGCGTTCGTCTTCCAGCAGACGGGTCACAATGTGTAGCCACCCCAGAGCCACCCCTTGGCCGTCGAGGGCAGCCTGCAGAACCAGCGAGTAGTCGTTGCTTCGATAGCCGGCCATGGTGCTCGGGGGCTCGACGGCGTTGTCGACGAACCATCGTTGCCATTGGTATCGGGCCGCATAGCGTTCCTCGAGATGCAGTAGCGGAGCGTCCACCAACAGCGCTGGCTCCCATTTGCCCTCGCCCGTCAGTCGATCGGCGAGGGCAGGTGCGGCGACGGGCACGATACGTTCGGCGCGAAACAAGGTGGCTTCAAGATGCGCTGGATGTTCCAACCCGAGTGGGATCCACAGATCAGCGTCATCGAGACCCACGGTCTCGTCCGAGTCGGTCGTAATCACACGAAGTTCGGTATCGGGGTGTCGGCGTTTGAAGTCGGGAAGCCTCGGCAAGAGCCAGAAGTTGGCCAACGAGGTCGATACCGACAGCGTCACCACATCGGACGGCGCCGCGGTCGAGACGGCTTTGACAGCGCCGTCGACGTCGGCGAATGCTATGGCGAGCCGCTCGTACAAAAAGGCTCCAGCCGTAGTCAACGTCATCGCCTGCGTGGAACGTTCAATCAGCGTCAGACCCAGTTGAGCCTCCAGTCGCGCCACGGCGTGGCTCACCGCAGGCTGCCCGACGCCGAGACGCCGACCGGCGGCGGTGAAACTGCCGGTCTCGGCAACGGCGACAAACGTGCGCAGCCATCGATCAGAGATGCTCACAAGATTCCATTCTACGAC
>CALJMD010000126.1 GCA_937981915.1 uncultured Acidimicrobiales bacterium | reverse complement strand
AAGATGTGACGATTCTTTACCGTCTTATGGAAAAGAGTTAGAGGCGCCGCTAAGGCAAGCGCTCTTTGGGTGGGACGCAACAAAGTAGGCGTGGGCGGAAAAGGACGGATCCCTGGGCGAAACCCAGGGATCCAATCGCAGTGTGGTCGGGACCGGCGTCGATCCGGTGACCTACCGCTTTTCAGGCGGTCGCTCTCCCAACTGAGCTACCCGACCAGGACAAATAGCCATCCTGCTAGCGGTCCCGACGAGATTTGAACTCGCGACCTCCGCCTTGACAGGGCGGCGTGCACTCCAGACTGCACTACGGGACCAGACTGCTGCAGTGTAGAGCCTAAACCGGTGGGTTTGGCACCGCTCTGCAACAAGATTTCGCATTTCCCTACGGGTCCTGCGAAACACTTTCCTAGCGAAACAACGCTGGCTGCGTTACTCGCAAACTATTCACTTGTTACGCACCCCCAACGGGATTTGAACCCGTGTTACCTGCGTGAAAGGCAGACGTCCTAGGCCGCTGAACGATGGGGGCTCTGCCTGTGTGAAGCCGGCAAGCCGGCCCGGTCACAGGCGACACTCAAATGTATCGCGTGCTTCCACCGGTTGAACACTGTTTTCCACTGTTTGGTTGTGGGCAGTATTCGGGGCTCAATCATCCAGCGAGGAGGAGAACGCTTCAACCATGTGGTGGAGGAGGACTCCGAGCTGATGGTAGAGGATGTGAGCGTCGGCGTCGGGGTCGTCAAAATCGATGTCGCCGTCGTCCTCGGATACGTCCAGCCTGGTGCCCAACACCAGCCTGGTGTCGTTGACCGCTCCCATCCAGGCCGACAATTCATCAGCGGTCAAGATGTCATTATTGACGGTGCGGCGCAGTATTTCCGCCGTCTCGGACCGTTGTTCCACCAGCTGATCCCGGGCAAACACCTGGTAGCCGGCGTCCTTCTCGGGATCGTCGGGGTACGCGGTGGGGAACAGCCGTCGGGTTTCCGGTACGTCTTGAATCACTAGCTGTTCGAGGCCGGCAGCAAGATCGGCGATCGTTGAACGAACTTCCTCGGGGAGGTCAACGTCAAACCGGCCGTCCGAGCGGGCTCGTATTGGGAGCTTTCGTCGAAATCGAGGCAAGAATCAGACTTCCTGTGAGGGGCAGAGCGGGGTCCGACTAGGTGGGGACGACCCGGATTGATGTTCGTGGCGCTACTCGTCGTGTTCCATGGTGGCCCAAAGTCCGTATCGGTGCAGGCGGTTCACGTCTCGCTCCGCCTCGGAACGCGACCCACTGGAGACGACGGCTCGGCCTTTGTCGTGGACGTCCATCATGAGCTTGTTGGCCTTCTCTTTGCTGTAACCGAAAAGCTTCTGGAAGACGAAAGCAACGTAACTCATGAGGTTTATGGGGTCGTTCCAAACGATGACAACCCAAGGCCGATCAGTGTCGGTCTCTTCGCCCGTAACAACTTCCGGCTCCTCAACTTCCAATGGAAGGGCCATGTGTTCTATTGTGGCACGAGGAATCGGGGCTTTGACACGTTGATGCGTCTGTCGGGCTCACACTGAGTAGTGCGGACTGAGTAGCGGAAACGTGGGCAAAGGGTGGCAGCCGAGGTAGGTGCTGGCACACTTTGGTGGGAGATTGACCATGGCTGTGGCAACACTGGCACAACATTTGAGTACCTCCAGCGTTCCGATGGCGGAGCTGGAAGAGGACTACCGACCAATGCTCAAGTTGGTCGAGGTCCTCATTGGCGTCGTTCCGAACTGCGACCCGTTCCTTGAGATCTGGCCGCCCGGCTTTCGGTCCTACAACCTTCTAGTCCCCAATCTTTTGAATTTGCCGATCTCACTGTTCGGCCAAGGGGCGCCCAAAGATCTGATCGGCTTGGCTATGTATACGGCCAGCCGAGCAGCGGAATGCATGTACTGCTCCGCTCACACCTGTTCGTTTGCTCTGCGCCGGGGAACCACGCCCGAGGCGTTGACCGGCAACTACAACGAGATCGAAAGCGCCGTGGTCCGAGTGGCCGAGGGTATTTCCAGCGTTCCGGCCAGCATCACACACGCCGACGTGCTGCAGCTTCGAAAGTTCCTGTCGGACTCCGACATCGAATGGCTTGTGTTGAGCGTGGCCATGATGGGCTTTCTCAACAAGTTCATGGACACCATGGGCATCGAGTTGGAGGAAGCAGCCATTCACGACGTGGAGGAGCTGATCGGGCCAACCGGTTGGCAGGTCGGCAAGCACGGCTGGAACTCCGAAGAGATCGAGTATTTCGACTTTCTCGACGGCGCTCCGCTACAGCCCAAGGCGACGAGCCTTGGAAGCTCAGCCGGAAACGGCGCCGGACCTGGTTTCTCCCATGTCCCCAAAGATTCGCTGAGCACGTACCTTCACACGCTGCGCCAAGCGCCAGGGGCTATCCGCCTGGATCGCCAATGGCAGCGTGGTATTTCTTCTCGCCTCGCCCCCGCCTTGCTCGACCTTGAAGCCGAAGTGGGCCACTCGTTCCCGGTTCTGGCCAGCATGAATCATGCCCGACCGGTTCGAGCGTTGGCCTCGGTTCTGCGGGACAATCTTGATCCGGACCTCACTGCGCTCGGACTTCGGGCCAAAGCCATGGTCGGGTTGGTGTATGCCCGGGTGGTGGGCGATGAAGTTCTGACCGCTGAATGCATTCAGCTGGCTGAGCGAGTGGACCCCAACTTCAACCACCGTCTAATGACGGCAATCGGTCGCTTTGCGGCCGAGCCGGCGGAAACCGCCGTGTTGCCTCCGGGACTCACCCGAGAAGAAGCGGCTGCCGTCATGTTGGCCAAGGTTGGCTCGCCCAGCCCGTCAGTTGTCAACGAAATCAGCATCGAACACGCCACGGACGCACTCAATCCTGAGCAGATCGTCGAAGTTGTCGTGTGGATTTCGGTTCAGCAGCTACTGCACCGGCTGTACATGTTCTACGACGCCTTCTTGGATATTCCCTAGCGGTAGAGCCCGGTCGCCGTTGTCGGCTAGCCGTTCGGTTCCCGTCCAGGTGATAACCGTCAATAGCCACACGGTGATGGCGCCGAAGATGTGGAGTTCAACCAGCACGGGGGGAACTCCGGCCAGGTACTGGATGTAGCCGAGGCCGCCTTGGGCTACCGCCGCGATCATCAGCCAGAGCACCAGACGGTTCAACGGTGCAAGGTGAGGCAACGGTGCAAGGTGGGGTAACGGCGCCGCTTCAGTTGGTGCTTCCATTCGTCGCAGCCGAACGGCCAGTGTCACGAGGGTGGCCAGGAAGATCCACACGGTGATGCCGTGGACACGGGCAACGGTTTCGAATTCGAACGGAAGACGAGTCGCTCGAGAATCGCCGCTGTTGGGTCCGGTGCCGGTGACGACGACTCCGGCGATGACGACAACGGCGGCCAGTGCCAGCAGGGCGCGACCGTGTCGCCGCATCGTGATGTTCTTCGGAGCGGGCGAGGCGGATCGCATGTCAAAGCGCCTCCACCATTCGATCTGGCTCCCGGCTTCGCGTTCCGGCATGGCTCGAGTCCAAAGAACGGCTGCGATCATCAACATGGCAGCTGAGATCAGGAAGTGGCCGCCAACGGCGACGGGGTCGAGGTTCAGGGCGATGATGAAGGCCCCGAGGACAATTTGGGCCACCGAGCCGACCACTAGTCCTGCGGCCAGCGTCACCAGGTCACGCCGTCGAGGGCGACGCTTGAACGCCGCCCACAAGGCGACAAGACAGACCACGCCGACGAGTCCCGACAGCAGTCGATTGCCAAACTCGATCCAGCCAAGCAGATCCATCTGAGCCGGGGCCAGGCTGCCCTCGGAGCAGTTTGGCCAGTCGGAGCATCCGAGGCCGGATTCGGTTAGGCGAACTCCCGCGCCGGTCAAGATGATGAGCGCGTTGAAGAACAACGTCCAGGTGGTCAGTTGATGGAATCGCCGGACCGTCACCTCCTCAACGTTAGTGTCGCTTCCAGCTCAGGCCCCACGATCGGTCACGTGACGAGTGCGACTTGTGAATCCTGGTCCGGTCGAGCCCCAGGTAGGTCCGATGGCGTTACGCTTGGCCCTGGTGCTTACTGCTGCCCCTGCGGGCACACGGGTCAGGGCCTTTGTAGCCCTTACGAAACCTCGAATTATCGAGCTGCTTTTGGTGACCACTGTTCCGACCATGATCGTGGCCGAACGAGGCCTCCCGTCGGTCTGGTTGATGATCAACACCGTGCTCGGCGGCACGCTGGCCGCCGGCGGCGCCAACGCTTTCAACATGTACATCGACCGTGACATCGATGCGATCATGAACCGCACCAAGAATCGTCCTTTGGTCACCGGTGAGATCCAGCCACGCGAGGCGCTGGTAGTCGCCGCCGTGATCGAAACGCTGGCCTTTGTTTGGCTGTGGGTTTTCGTCAACCTGTTGTCGGCGGTTTTGGCGGTGGGTGCCTGCGCCTTCTATGTCATTGTCTACACAATTTGGTTAAAGCGGACGTCCACCCAGAACATCGTGATCGGCGGAGCGGCCGGTGCCGCACCGGTTCTAATTGGTTGGTCTTCGGTCACAAATTCGGTTGGCTGGGCGGCCCTGATCTTGTTCGGTGTCATCTTCTTCTGGACGCCCCCGCACTTCTGGGCTCTTGCCATCAAGTACGAGGATGATTACTCGGCGGCCGACGTGCCGATGATGCCGGTCGTACAGGGGCATCGATCAACAGCGATACAAATGACGGCCTATTCAGTAGTGGTTTGGGCACTCACGCTGGCTTTTTGGGTAGTGGCCGATATGGGGTGGATCTATCTTCTCGTAGCGATGGGCTTGGGTGTGGCCTTCACCGGTGGAGCAGTCAGGTTGATGACACTCACCGACCGCCAGCAGCAACAGTCAGAGTCGCTTCGCTACTTCGCCTTTTCTATTACCCACCTGACACTGTTGTTCGCCGCCTTGGCTGCCGATCAGTTGATTGGTTGGGGAATATGACGGTTTCGACCATCTGTGCCCCCGCCCGGTTAGAGTACGAAACCGCAAACCGACTAAAACACGAACAGGTACTCGTTGGCGCGTGCACCACTTTGTGGTGCAACTCCGAGAACCAGCTTGTTTCCAGTGCCACCCAGTGGCGCAGGGGTAGGCGACTCGCAGGTATGGCTAAGGTGAAGCGAACATCCGAGATGGAGATGGAACGGCGAAATTGTCGGACCAACCGGGGCTCGGATCGCCGCACCACCCGTTGACACGAAGAACTCATGGCTCTTACAGATTCACGCCCAGATACTGAACGTTCAGCCTCTCACGCGGAGGTTCCCACCGCCACTACCGACACTGTTGATGGGTGGCTTGGAGCGACGGACCACAAGCCGATCGGACGCCGATTTATCATCCTGGGGGCGATCATGCTCCTGGTTGGTTTGGCTCTCGGTTTGGTCGCCGCATTCGAATCGGCCGACGCCGGCGGCTTCCAGATAGCCAGCGACGCCGACGAATACACCCAAATCTGGTCAGTCGGGCGAGACCTGGTGATGTTCGGTGGGGTCGTCCCGATCCTTATCGGCATTGGCCTCTACTTGGTGCCGCTGCAGATCGGTGCGTCCAGCGCAGCATTTGCTCGAGGCGGAGCAGCAGCATTCTGGACGTGGGCGCTCGGCGTCGACCTCCTCATCATCTCTTACCTTCTTAACGGCGGTCCCGGTGGGGGACGAGCTGACTTCGTAATGCTGTGGGCCACCGGCCTGGGAATGATGTTGTTCGGGCTCGTTTGGGCCATGGTCATCGTGTTGTCGACAATTCTCGGTGCCCGCACCGTCGGAATGACAACTGATCGAGTGCCGTTCACCACCTGGGGCTTCTTCGTCTTCAGCCTGGTCGGCATCCTCAGCTTGCCGATCACGATGGCCGAGCTACTCCTCGGTTATCTCAACGTTCGTTACGGCCACCTGCCGGTCACCGAAAGCGAAGTCCTTGCTGCGGTGATGGACGGCGTCAGCTTCGCTCCCTCGATTTACTGGCTGGGCATTCCGATCTTGGGAATTGGTGTGGATGTCATCGGTGCGCACACCGGTGTCCCGGTCAAGGCCCGCAAGCCGATCATGGCTGCGTTGACTGCCTTCGGTGTTCTCACCTTCGGCGCCGACATGGTGGCCATGGGAAGCGTTCGAACCGTCAACTTCAACAACGGTCTGTTGGTGCTTGGTCTTCTCGGTGCTGCTCTCCCCGTTCTTGCCATTCTCGGCCTCAGCGGATTGAGCATTCGCAACGGCGACTTCAAGCCCCGCACCGCCCTGTTGGGTGCGCTACTTTCTGGCGTATTGGTCCTGGCTGCTGCCGCGGTCTCGCTGCTCAGCGTCGTCGAGCCGATCATGGTCGGGCTCGAAAACGTCATTCCTGACGCCATTGATCTGAACAACACCCTTGTGGTGAACGGAACCACCTTGCATGAGGCGGTTCGGGCCTTGATGATCGGTGCAGCCCTTGTAG